>DATCVX010000622.1:0-6207 GCA_036566705.1 Arthrobacter sp.
TGGAGATGACCTTTGGGTCGGACTGCGCAGCCACATCTGGACGGTTCGGTTCGCGGATGACGGTCACGGCGCCGGAGAGGCGCGATTTATCTGCGTAAGTGAGGTGCATACGTATACAGTAATGATTCAGGGCACTTGTGACAAGAGGCACACCCTAGCGATTTTAAGGACGCGGAGCCGGCTGCCAGGTTGCGGGATTGATGCGCCCGCCGTAGACGGGCAGCTGGATATCCGGTTCGCCGGGTTGGAACTGGGACCACATCCGCGTCACTCCGGCAGTGCCCTCGGCCCGCACCCGGTCCACCGAACCGAGGTCCAGGTCTGCCGCCAGGAGGATCGGGGCGGCGTCGGGGGCTTCGGCGAGTACTGCGCCCTCAGGGTCCACGATGATGCTGCGGCCCTCGCCGGTCGGCCCGCCGCAGTTGACGCTCACAACGAAGACCTGGTTCACGATGGCATTCGCCCGGGCAAGCACCAGTTCGAGGGGGCGGTCCGGCGTCGTCGTCTTGACGACGTTGAGGATGACGTCGGCACCCATCCAGGCGAGCTGGCGGGTGGCCTCCGGGAACCAGGCGTCGTAGCAGATGTTGAGCCCCACCCGTCCCGCCCCGCCGAGGTCGACTACGACGAACCGGTCCCCGGGTTCGTACGGCTCGTGCGGGCGCCAGGGAAAGATCTTCCGGTAGCTTCCGGCGAGTTCGCCCGCTGGTGACAGGACGACCTGGGTGTTGAAAAGCTCGCCGCGCGGACCGGTTTCACACAGGCTTCCCGGGACGAGCCAGACGCCCAGCCTGCGCGCGAGGTCTGCGAGCGCCTCCACACGGGGGCCGTCGAGTGGCTCGGCGGCGGCGCGTAGCGCCTGGGCCCGGTGGCGGTCGGGAGAGCCGTCGCCAAAGAGGTGAAGCTCGGGAAACACCAGCAGCTTCGCGCCGGGGTGGCTCGCCAGGGCCTTGGCGGCCTCCTCGGCGAAGGCTTCAAGCGGAGCTCCGATGAGCTGCGGCGGAGCCTGCACGGCGACGAGGGGAAGGTTGCGTTGCACGAGGAACCTCGATTCATTTGCTACAAGGGCTCGGCGAATCATCGTTGATCCGCAGAGGGGCATGATGCGGCAAGCGCACACTCCGAAGGCGACGACGGGGAAACGGTACGCCTGCCCAAAGTCTAAGGGGAACCCAGCCGCTTATGGATCGAGGCTACGGTGCCGACTCCCGGACCTTCAGCACAAAGCCGGCTTCGACATGCACACCATCGTCCGCCGCTTCCAGCCCTTCGATCCGGTCGATCAGCAGCCCGATGGACCGCTCGGCAATCTCATCCATGCCCGGCGACACGGTGGTCAGCGACGGCGACGCGAACCGTGCCTCGTCGATGTCGTCAAAGCCCGCGACGGCTACATCCTGCGGGACTTTCACGCCGCGGACCAGCAATTCGTGCATCGCTCCCAGTGCCAGGGCATCGTTGAGGCCAAACACGGCATCGAACGGGATGCCGGCATCCAGCAGGCCCGCGACGGCGGCGGCCCCTGAGTCGCGCCGCCACTCACCCGGCGCCACAAGGGCAGGGTCAAAGGCCACCCCGGCGTCGTCGAGGGCCTTCCGATAGCCGTTGAGCCGCAACCCGGCTGTGCCGGCGGACTCCTCCGGATAGGCACCCACCACGGCGATCCGACGGCGGCCTGCCGCCAGCAGGTGGGCGGTGACCGCAGCGGCTGCCTCTTCGTTTTTCATGGTGACGAGGTCGAACCGCGGGTCCACGATGTGCTCGCCGAGCAGCACCACAGGCTTGGTGCCGCGGCGGGCGGCGACGGCGTCGGCCTCCATGGCGATGGGCGTGAACAGCAGGCCGTCGGTCAGCTGCCGGAACGGGCCCTGCAGGGCGGTGAGTTCGGTGTCGGCGACGGCCCCGGACTGCTCCACGAGGACGCGGTAACCGCGCCGGGAGGCTACGGTCATCAGCCGGGACGCCAGTTCCGCGTAGTACGGCGCGGACAGGTCAGACAGGACCAGGCCCAGCATGCGCGTTTTCCCGGACCGCAGGCTCCGCGCGGTCAGGTTCGCTTCATAGCCCAGTTCCGCGATGGCGTCGTGGACGCGCTGCTTGGTGGCCGGCCGGATGAACTCATAGTCGTTGAGCACATTCGAGACCGTCTTCAGCGATACACCCGCGGCGCGCGCAACGTCGTTCATGGTCACTGCCATCGGCGCTTCATTCTCCTTGCGAATCCGTTTCCGTACATCGTTGCAGATAATGCCACAACCGGAACAACCCGCCGTCGCAAAAGCCCCATGGCCGGACCCGCCGGCTCAGCCTTTCGCGGCCTTGGCGGCAGCCTTGGCCGCCTGCTTCGACGCCCGGACCTTGACGAGGGACTCCGGGCTTACGATGTCCGCCACCGAAAGGAACGCGTCCTGCTGGCCGTAGTGGCCGGCGGCCTCGCGCCAGCCCGGTGCCTCCAGCCCGCGCTGCTTGCCGAGGAGCGCCAGGAAGATTCTTGCCTTCTGTTCCCCGAAGCCCGGAAGCTCCTGGAGGCGGCGCAGCACTTCCTTGCCGTCAGGATCCCCCTTGGTCCAGATAAGCGTCGCGTCGCCGTCCCAGTCACGCTGGACCGTCTCAGCCAGCGCCTGGACACGGCCGGCCATGGAGCCGGGGAACCGGTGCACTGCGGGCCGTTCCTTGAAGACCTCCACGAAGGCCTGCGGTTCGTACTCGGCCACGGCGGCCGGCGTGATCGACCCGATGCGGGCCCGGATCTTCTCCGGGCCCGCAAAGGCGGATTCCATGGTCACCTGCTGGTCCAGCAGCATGCCGGTCAGAAGCGCGAACGCGTCATCGCTGAGGAGTTTGTCGGCAGCCGGGTCACCGGTGATGTGCAGTTCCATGGCCCTTATCTTTCCACCAACCGGCCGCCCGCGTCATGGCCGGGAGCTTGAGTCCGGCCTAGGACTCCAGTGCCAGGCGGATCATGGACCACGACACCGCCGGCAGTTCGGCGGTGAGCCGGCCGCCGTCGGCCTTGACGCTGACGTTCTGCGCAGGCAGGACGGACGTTGAGTCATCCGCGGTTGCCTGCCAGTACGGATCCTTGTTGGCGTAGGTGACTGCCTCGATGACCTTGACGTTGCCCAGTCCGGCGACGGCGGCATCCAGCGTCAGTGCGTCCGTCGCCGAGCGGTTGACGGCGAAGACCACTGCCTCGCCCTTGTCGGCGTCGAGCGTTGCCACGGCGGACAGCGCAGTGAAGCCAGCCGTCTTGCTGCCGCTGACCAGCGGGGATTCGACGGCGAGCTGCAGCACGGTTCCGGCGGCGTGCCGGGACGTCAGCGCGAACGGGTGGAAGGTGGTCTGCTTCCAGGCCCGGCCGCCCGGTTCGGTCATGATGGGCGCGATGACGTTGACGAGCTGCGCCAGGCTCGCGGAGTGAACCCTGTCGGTGTTGCGCAGCAGCGTGATCAGCAGATCACCGACGACGACGGCGTCCGCCACCGTGTAGATGTCCTCCAGCAGGACGGGGGCCACGGGCCAGTCCTGGCCGCTGGGTGCCTTGGACTCGCCGCGGCTCATGTGCCACACGTTCCACTCGTCGAAGGAGATGTTGACCTGCTTGTCGGACTTCTTCACCGACTTCACGTGGTCGATGTGGGACACGATGTCGCGGATGAAGGAGTCCATCTTGTGTCCGGCGGCGAGGTGTTCCTGCAGGTCGCCGAAGTCCTCGAAGTACTGGTGCGCCGAGACGAGGTCCACGAGGTCATAAGTCTCAGTCAGGACCACGCGCTCCCACTCGCCGAACGTGGGCATGGTGGGTCCGGAACTGCCGCAGGCCACCAGCTCCAGGTCCGGATCGATCATCCGCATGCCGCGGGCGGTGTCAGCGGCGAGCCGGCCGTATTCGAGGGCGTTCTTGTGGCCGATCTGCCACGGTCCGTCCATCTCGTTGCCCAGGCACCACATCTTGATGCCATAACCGGTCGCGGCACCATTGGCCTTGCGCTGGTCGGAGAAGGCGGTGCCGCCGTCGATATTGCAGTATTCCAGCAGGTCCAGGGCCTCCCGTGCGCCGCGGGTGCCAAGGTTGACGGCCATCATGGTTTCGACGCCGGCCTTGGCGGACCACTTGGCGAACTCGTCCACGCCCACCAGGTTGGGGTCCGTGGAGTGCCAGGCCAGGTCCAGGCGGGCAGGGCGCTGCTCCACCGGGCCCACGCCGTCTTCCCACCGGTAGCCGGAGACGAAGTTCCCGCCCGGGTACCGGACCGTGGAGACGCCCAGTTCGCGGGTCAGCTCCAGCACGTCCGTCCGGAAGCCGTCCTCATCCGCCGTCGCATGCTCCGGCTCGAAGATCCCGGTGTACACGCAGCGGCCCAGGTGTTCCACGAATGCGCCGAAGGTCCGGCGGCGGACCGGCCCCACGGTGAAGGACGGGTCGATGGTGACCTTGGCGGCGGCTGACTCTGATGTGCCCACGAAAACTTCCTCGTTTCTATTTTTGTACAACGTTATAGAAACTAATTGTTAGCGTTGACACCATGGCGAGTCAAGGACTGTTCGGGGGGTGGTTCCGGACGCTGGCTTGATGCCGCGGCCCGCCTGGAGCTAGCCGGCTTCCAATTCCGATTTCAAATTGGAGAGCTGGGCCACCTCGGACTGCATCGTCTTGGTGATAAGCCCGTCAAGCATCTTCATAAGGCCCGTCGGCTTCAGATCCAGGGTGAAATGGACGGTTGTCCGGCCATTGTCTTCGGTGAGCTCGTAGCTTCCCGCCGGCCGCGCCGGGCCGGCAATGACCTGGAACGCGAGAGTTTTTCCGGGGTCCGCGGCGGTGATCCGGTAGTCGCCCTGGATGGACCGGCCCCTGGGGCCTGTCAGCGTCTGGCTGTAGACGGCGCCTTCCGCCCCCGCGGCACCACTGGCCAAAGCGATGCCCTTGACACCGGGGCGCCATTTTGTGTTGTTCAGGCCATCCGCGAGGAAAGCATAAACCTCAGCCGCGGGCCGGTCGATGGTGATCTCATTTTCGGCGTGTGCCATGGGGTGCCTTTCAACGCGTCAGGGCTGTGCGGTCGAACGCTCCCGAGCATACGGTCCGCCGGCCTGCTGTCACGCGCGGCACGGCCGGAACCTGAGTACTCATCACCAATACCAAGTACTACCTAATCTGAAAAACGAGTACCGATTACCCGTTCTCTCTGCAGCCCCCGAGAACTACTTTCGACTGAGAGAAAGAACGTAAATTGCTCACTTGGGGGTGTGAGGAAGGGAATGCGAGCAGGACCCGAATATTGCGGCTTCCCGGCCCCCAGGACCGGGGCAATAAGCGGGGCCGGCGACGAGGAGGTCTTTGAGACCAAGGCCTCTCCCCCAGCCGTCGCCGGCCCTCCCATTCGCGCGGTCCGTCCCCCGGCACCCACCCCGCCCGGCAGCTGCTGACCGGGCCATGAACAGTCCGTGCACGCCGTCTCCGGATCCGATCGATGGGGCGGAAACACCCCGCGGCGCCGTCGATCTCCCCGGGATGGATGCCCTGCGCGACGGACTTTTGCTCGATCTCGTGACAGGCGCCCAGAGCCTTGCGGAGTCACTGGACACCATGGCCCGGATGGCCGGGGCAACGCTCAGCCAGGCCGGCGGCAGCGCCGCCGAGTGCGCTGTGGTTCTATACGCCGGCAAGCACACCACCGTGGCGGGGACGGGCGGCAGTCCGCGCGCGCTGGCCTCGCGGGAACTGGAACTCGGCGAGGGCCCGCTGACTGATGCGCTGGCCACAGGACTCCCGGTGGCGGCAAACCACCTGGCCACGGATTTCCGCTGGGCCCAATACAGGCGCCTCGCGAGGCCCGCCGGGTATAGGAGCGTTCTGGCCGTGCCGTTGCAGCTTGACGACGGCACGCAGGCGGCCTTGGCGTTTTTTGCCGCCAGGACGGCGGCATTTCCGCAGGCCGTGGTCGCCGCCGCCCTCGGCTTTGGGGACCTGGCATCGCGAAGCCTCAGGCTGGTCCTGGAGCTCCGGGAAGCCCGGACATCCGCGGCCGATCTCCGCTCGGCACTGGAAAGCCGGACCTCCATCGACATCGCCTGCGGCGTCATCATGGCGCAGAACAGGTGCTCGTACCGTGAGGCATTCGACATCATCTCCAAGGCCTCCAGCCACCGGAACATCAAGCTCCGCAAGGTGGCCGAGGACATCCTGGACAACCTTCCGGACGGCGC
>DATCVX010000623.1:0-6555 GCA_036566705.1 Arthrobacter sp.
TACCCCCAATACGCCCACCATCGACACTCTGGTGGCCGCATCCAACGAACTGGCTCCCCGCAGCGAGGCCGACGGCGGCGCCTGGACCGCCGCTGACACCCTCAAGAACGTGGTCCTCGCCGTCACCCTGCCTACCGGTGAGCGCCAGCTCGTGGTCATCGGCCTGCCCGGTGACCGCGGCGTGGACCTGAAGCGCGTCGAAGCCAACATCGGGTCCTTCCTGCCCATCGCCGGCGAAATCGGCCTGGAAGCCGCCAACGACGACGACCTCAAGAAGCAGCCCCTCATCGTCAAGGGCTACCTCGGCCCCGGCCTGACGCTGGACGAACCCCTCCTGGGCAGCGAAAGCGCCACCAAGCTCCTTTACCTCGTCGATCCCCGCGTTGTCAGCGGCACAGCCTGGGTCACGGGGGCCAACGAGGCCGGCAAGCACGTCTTCGGCCTCGTGGCCGGCCGCGACTTCACCTGGGACGGTGTCATCGAATGCACCGACGTCCGCGAAGGCGATCCCGCACCGGACGGCTCCGGTCCGCTGGAGATCGCCCGCGGCATCGAGATGGGGCACATCTTCCAGCTTGGCCGCAAGTACGCCGCGGCCCTGGAGCTGAAGGTCCTGGACCAGAACGGCAAGCAGGTAGTGGTCACCATGGGTTCCTACGGCGTGGGCGTCACCCGCGCCGTCGCCGCCCTGGCCGAGTCCAACCACGACGACAGGGGACTGGTCTGGCCCCGTGCCGTGGCGCCGGCCGATGTCCACGTGGTGGCTGTCGGCAAGGGCGAAGAGATCTTCGCCGCAGCCGAAAAGCTGGCACTGGATCTTGAGGCCGCAGGCCTGGATGTCATCTACGACGACCGTCCGAAGGTATCCCCGGGGGTCAAATTCGGCGATGCCGAACTCGTGGGCGTCCCCACCATCCTGGCCGTCGGCAGGGGACTGGTGGACGGCGTCGTGGAGATCAAGGACCGCCGCAGCGGCGAGGCCGAGAACGTTGCAGTGGACAAGGCGGTGGACTACGTGGTCACCGCCGTGCGCAACAGCTGACCCGCGGCGTTGGTCTCGGGTTTCGAATCGATCCAGCTCGCCACCCTCATCCTGATTGTGGTGGCTGGATTCGCTGCCGGCTGGGTGGATGCGGTGGTGGGCGGCGGTGGGCTGATCCAGCTCCCCGCCCTGCTCCTGGTGCCGGGCATCACTCCGGTCCAGGCGCTTGCCACCAACAAGATGGGCTCGATCTTCGGGACCACCACCAGTGCTGTCACTTATTACGGGCGCGTCAGGCCGGACCTGAAAACGGCACTGCCCATGGCGGCGATCGCCCTGGGCGGGAGCTTCGGCGGGGCGGTGCTGGCCGCCACCCTGCCGGCCAGCGTGTTCAAGCCCATCATCGTGGCGGCGCTGGTCGCCGTCGCGCTCTTTACGGCCCTGAAGCCCAACGTCGGTGACATCACCTTGCTGCGCCACGACGGACACACACATTACGTGGTGGCCTGCCTGATCGGGGCGGTGATCGGTTTCTATGATGGCCTGATCGGCCCGGGCACCGGTTCGTTCCTCGTCATCGCCCTGGTCTCGGCGATGGGATACGCCTTCCTGGAGGCCAGCGCCAAGGCGAAGATCGTCAACATGGCCACCAACGCCGGGGCGCTGCTGTTCTTCCTGCCCCACGGCTCGCTGCTCTGGGGTGTTGGCCTGCTGCTGGGCGCGGCCAACATGGCCGGCGGATACCTGGGAGCCCGCACCGCAGTCAGGCAGGGGAGCCGCTTCGTCCGGATCGTGTTCCTGGTGGTGGTGGGCGCCCTGATCATCAAACTCGGCTACGACGTCTGGGCCGAGAACTTCGCCTAGGAGACCCGGGGCCGCTCCTCCGTCACAGCCTGCTGCTGCGTCAAGCCTCACGCCCTCGTGGCATGGACGGCCGAGGCGTACCATGCTGCTATGTCAGCAGGCGCTGGAGAGTACTCCGAGGCCTTATCAGCAGCAGCCCGCCACGCCCAGGAGTGGCTGGCGAGCCTGCCGGACCGGCATGTCGGCCCGGCCCTGGCGGCCCACGACCTCGCGGACGCCTTCGCCGGACCCCTGCCCCAAGCAGGCATGCCCGCCGCCGAGGTTGTGGACTACCTCGCGCTTAAGGCGGAACCGGGACTGATGGCCATGCCCTCCGGCCGCTTCTTCGGTTGGGTCATCGGCGGGACCCTGCCAGCCGCGCTGGCGGCCGACTGGCTGGTCAGCGCCTGGGACCAGAATGCAGTGCTCCGCGTCTCCGCGCCGGCCATGGCGGCAATCGAGGACGCAGCCGGGCGCTGGCTCGTGGACCTCCTGGGCCTTCCCGAAGGATCCGACGTCGGCTTTGTCACCGGAGCCACCATGGCCAACTTCGCCGGGCTGGCCGCCGCACGCTGGAGCCTGCTCGCCGACGCCGGCTGGGATCTGGAGCGCGACGGGCTGTTCGGCGCACCCCGCATCCGCTGCCTCGTCGGCCAGGAACGCCACGATTCGGTTGATCTGGCCCTGAGGTATCTCGGGCTGGGGCGGCCGGCCACCGTGCCGTCCGACCGGCAGGGCAGGATCCGTCCCGGCGAGCTGGACCGTCAGCTGTCCGCTGGTTCCGGTCCGGCGCTCGTTTGCCTGCAGGCCGGGAACCTGCACTCGGGAGCCTTCGATCCCTTCGTGGAGGCTGTCGGCGTCGCGAAGGCCCACGGCGCCTGGGTCCACGTGGACGGGGCCTTCGGGCTCTGGGCCGCCGCCGTGCCGGAACTTGCCGCGCTGACCGCCGGGATGGACCTGGCGGACTCCTGGGCCAGCGACGCGCACAAGACCCTCAATGTTCCCTACGACTGCGGAATAGCGGTGGTCAGGGATGCCGCGGCCCTGCGCTCGGCCATGGGCGTGCAGGCCAGCTACCTGATCCGGGCCGCGGACGGTGCGGCCGACCCGCACGAAAAAGTCCCGGAGCTCTCGCGCCGGGCCCGCGGCGTGCCGGTGTGGGCGGCGCTGAGATCACTTGGCCGGGAAGGCGTGGCGCACCAGGTCCGTGAGCTTGTGCTCCGCGCCGGCCAACTGGCTGGGCAGCTCGCCGCTGTCGAGGGCATCGAGGTGCTCAACGATGTGGACTACACGCAGGTGTCGCTCGCGTTCGGCGACGACGCCACCACGCGGGCCGTGACGGCAAAGGTCATCGAGGACGGCAAGGTATGGATGTCCGGTTCGCGGTGGCAGGGCAGGGACGTCCTGCGCGTCTCCGTCAGCAACTGGAGCACTGACACGGACGACGTCGGCACGGCAGTGGATGCCGTCAGCTCCGCGTACGAGGCGGTGCGGGCGGGCGACGGCTGACTCCGTCAGCTCGCGGGCTGTGCCTGTCCCGGTTCCGGGAGGGAATGCGCGGACGGAAGCCCGTCCAGCGTCCGGCCGGCCAGGGTGCTGGCTACCCATAGCGAGCGCGCCAGGTCCCCTTCATGATGCGGGCGGCCGGCGTAGGAAAGGGCGTTCTCCACTTCGCGGGCGACGCCCCACTGGCGGGCCACCTCAGCGTCCAGGCCTGCCGCTTCACTGAAGTTACGGCACCGTTCCCGCAGTCCCGCCTGCGGGTCTGTGCGCGGAAGGTCCGTGATCCTGTTCCAGAGCAGCGGCGCCACGGCGAATTCGGGCTCGCCGATCATAGGCTGCGGGTCGATGGCGGCGAACCCTGATCCGTCCTTGACCGCCGGCCGGGCGAGGATGTTCAGGTAATGGAAGTCGGTGTGCACCAGCACGTCGCGTGCGGAGCGGCGACCCACGGCGCCGCGGGTCTGGCATACTTCCAGGGCAGCTTCGAGCAGCCAGCGCGGAAACGGCCTGCCTTGCTGCTCCCAGTCGGCCGGCAGGTCATCGCTCCACTGCTCGGCGCGCCCGGCGATGTGGTCGAATTCCTGCCACTGCGGGCGGTAGTCAGGTACCAGGCCCAACTGCCGGACCAGCCCGCCCCACACGGTCACTGCCTCATCCATGGGGACGTCCTGCAGGGAGAAGTCCGCGTCCAGGCGCTCCAGCAGCATGGAGCAGGTTCCGGCGTCGGACTCCAGCAGCCGGACTGCGCCGTGCCCGCCCCACAGCTCCAGGGCGTGCCGCTCGACGCGGGCTTCGTCGTGCGGAAAGGCGACTTTGAGGGCGGCCGGAGTTCCATCGTTGCGCCGGACGGGGACCACCACGCCGCCGTGGCCATTCCACGGCGCCGCGCCGGGAGCCAGATCAAGCGCCAGGTCCCAGTGCTCCATCCGGCCGGACAGCAAAGCCGGCAGTGAAACCAGCCATGCCCGGCCGGCGCGGCTTCGGCTGTACCTCGTGGCGAGGTCTGCAGGGATCGGCACCTGGGTCTGCTGGTTCATTACCTCCAGCCTAATTGACACCGGGGCGTTCGGGGCCGGCCCCCGCGGCCCCTCGTGCGTCCGTGCCCTGCGGTCACACCACGCCTGTGGCGCCCAGCAGGTTGCCGATGCTGAACGTCGCGGCGAGGGCCAGGGCGCCTCCCAATACCACCCTGACCGCAGCCCGCGATTTGGACCCGCCCCCAATCCAGGCGCCGAGGGCCCCCGTCAGGGCCAGCGCCACCAGCACCGCGGCGAACGTCATGGGAACCCGGATTTCCGCCGGTGGCAGGAGGATGGCGAGCATGGGCAGGACTGCGCCGATCAGGAATGCCATGGCGGACGCGAAAGCGGCGTGCCAGGGACTGACAATGTCCGTCTCATCGATGTTAAGTTCGGCGGCGAGATGGGCGCCCAGCGCATCATGGGCGGTGAGCTCCCGGGCCACCGTGCGGGCAGTCTCAGCGCTGAGCCCCTTGGCCTGGTAGATCGCCGCGAGTTCCGCCAGTTCCTCGTCGGGCTGTTCCAGCAGTTCGCGACGCTCCTTCTCGATCAGGGCTTCCTGGCTGTCCTTCTGGCTGCTGACGGAGACGTACTCGCCCAAAGCCATGGAGATGGCGCCACCCACCACACCGGCCGCGCCCGCCACCAGGATCGGGCCTGGCTCGTTGGTAACGCCCGCCACGCCAACAACGATCGCCGCGACGGAGACGATGCCGTCATTGGCACCGAGTACTCCGGCGCGAAGCCAGTTCAGGCGGTGGGCGATGTCGTTGTGGTGGGGTTCATTCGGATGAAGAGAGGCCGCTTTTGCGCTATCCATTCCTACAGCAAATCACTCCCGCCACAGGCGTGCCACTGTGCGCAGGCTCAGCTAACTAACCTGCCCTCTCCCTGAACCGGCTCAGCCGCGACCCGGAGTCGGTTCCGCCCCAGGCAGCTGCGGCAGCTCGGATTCGTCCACCGGCACGCCAGGAAGGGGGCCAGGGTCTCCGCCCCAATGGGACGTCCTGCGCGCAGCCGCCACCAGGGCCGGGACGCCCCAGTTCCGGATTGGAGCGTCGCCCAACGCCACCAGATCACCAAGAACTGCCAGGGTGCCGGCCTCGAGGCGGGCCAGCCCGGCCGCCGGCGCGTCAAGGAACGCCGCGTCGAGCACGTAACCGGGCTGCGGCGGCGGAACGGCCGCGCAACTGACAGCGGCCAAGGACGCGGCCTCGTCCGCGAGGTCGAGGTGTTCCGCCAGGAGGCTTGAGGCCTGGGCTGCGGATGCAGGATCAAGGCGGGTCAGGGCGGCCTGGTAGCCGTACACCGTTTCCCATTCGGCACTGACAACTGCAGCCAGCGCCCTGTCCGGACCGACGCCGCCGGATGCCGCGGCACTGGACGCCCCGGCACTGGGGCACGCAGCGGGAGTGGTCTCGGCAGGTGCAGAGGATCCGGCCGCCGGTGCCTGCCACCCGGGGAGCGACTCCGCCGTAACGCCTGCGAAGGCTGCGACTTCTTCGGCAGCCAGCAGCTGCGCCGTGCCGGTACCGGCGAGTAGGCGGGCCATTCCGCCGTCGGCCTCCAGGGCATCGGTGAGCCGCGTGGAACCGCTGGTGGAAAGGGCGGTCGCCAGTTCGGTTAACGACACCGGGCCCGATGTCGCTGAACTGCCGGGAGGTGCCGGCGGTCCCTCGGAGGAGCTTAGCGCCGTCTTCGGTCCTTGATCCGTACTGGCCGAAGCGGTCGGGGTGCCGCCAGGCAGCATCAGGGCCCTGGCCTGGATGGTCAGCAAAGTCACAGTTTTGTTCAGCGCGGCAGCGGTGCCGTGCCCTCCATCGCCGGCGGCGGCACCTGCCAATTCCTGCCCGGCTGCTATCAGCGCCAGGGCATCGGCCTCCGCCGCGGCCCGGGCACGCTCGGAAAAAGGCGTTTCCGCAGGTGCAGGGGGCTGATGGGGGACGAGGGCAATGCCCAGGCTCATCACCAGGAGGGCCGTGAGCGAAAAAACGGCGTACCGGAAATACCGCCTGCGGGCGCTGATTTCGGTGCTGTCGTCTTTCACAACAGACCATGTTGTCACGGCGGAGGGCAAACCCGGTGCACCACTGCGCCCGGAAAATCGCTAGGCTAGTAGTCACAACATCATCTATCGGGAGGCGGCCGGCATCGTGAGTAATGCAGAAGCCACGACTTCATCAGACCGTACCGGAACGGGTAGGGCTG
>DATCVX010000624.1:0-8884 GCA_036566705.1 Arthrobacter sp.
TACGGGCCATAGGAATGAGCACAAAACCAAGCAGCGAATGGAAATCCGATCAACAGCAGGAGCCTGGTTGTGGGGACGAGCAGCTAAGCCTATTTTTGGCGAGCTGAGACTCGATTGGGGTTCAAATCCGGGTTTCGAAAATCCATCTTGCGTTTGACAGGCTTGGTTTCGACAGGCGCTACCATCGAGTTTGAGCGTGAACATTCACAACACCACGTCTTCGCTCGGCAGGTACCAGCCGCTCGGGCGACAGGCGAAAACCCAGCGACTCGAAGAGGGCCTGCGCGCGTTCCATGAACGTGGCGCTGGTGATGCTGATGGCCTGCTGCCGGGCATGCTCAACGCGTGAGCGCAACACTCACCGGGCCGAGTCCGAAGAAGCATCCGAAGCGGCAGGGCCCGCTCCCCGTGTCGCAGCGACAGGACCAGCGCGGCGCAGAACGCGTCCCCTGCGCCCACGGTGTTCGCCACGGCCACCGCAACTGAGGGAGCGTTCACCACATTCCGGCTGTGCTCGAACATCGCCGCGGCCGCGTTCTCGGAGAGCCAGGGGGCAGTGCTGATGGCCGTCACGGCCCTGGGCATCTTCTACAACGGCTTCTTCCTTACGGCCTTCAACGGGCTCTCGGTGCTGCTCTTACCCAAGGAGGCCCCGGCTGCCCTGCCCGGCATCAACGGTGCCTCCTTCGGCATCGGGGCGAGCCTCGGCGTCGTGCTTGTGGCGCCCTTCGCCGCGCAGGCCAGCGCCGCCGGGTACTCCACCGCCCTCTGGATCTCGGTGGGCATCACGGCCGCCGCGTTCATCGTCAGCCTCTTCGTTGCCGCCCCCAAGGGCGAGACCGTCTGACCCTCATTCCCTTCATCGAACCTGAAAGAAGACCCATGACTGCCACCTCCCCGTTCTACCTGGACTGCGACACCTGGATCGACGACGCCCTCGCCCCATTGCCCGGGCCGCCTTGCGCGGTGCAAAGCAGGATGAGCCCGGGCCGCACTAATGCTGCTGCGGCACAGTGCTGCCATGGGCGGCAGCGCGGATGGAGCTGTCGCGCACCACAAGGGTCGGCGGGATGGGCGTGCGGTCCACGTCCCGCCCCTCCATTGCGCCGAGGAGCACCTCGGTGCTCATGAGCGCCAATGCTGTGAAGTCCTGGCGCACGGTGGTCAGCGGAGGCAGGAAATAGTCTGATCCTTCAATGTCATCGAACCCGACGATGCTGACATCGTCCGGAACACGGATGCCGTTCTCGGCGAAAGCGCGGATCAGCCCGAGCGCGGTGTGGTCGCTCGCGGCGAAGATCGCCTGCGGAACCCTTCCCTCGCGTACCAGCTGGAGACCCGTTTCGTAGGCCCACTTGGGGCTCCAATCGCCCTCGATGCACAGGCCCGGTTCGAGTCCCGCATCCCGCAGTGCTGCTTCCCAGCCGCGCTTGCGGACCCGGCCATCGAACCAGTCCATGGAACCGGCAATATGGGCGATGTCCTGATGGCCCAGGTCTATGAGGTGCTGGGTGGCGAGCCTCGCTCCCAGCTCCTGGTTTTCCGAGTACGTGAAGACATTGGGAGTCGACGATGCTCCCGCCGCGATCATCTCCACGGGTACACGGCAGGTGGCATTCCAGACGGCTGCGGCCATGTCCACCATTGGCGCAATGACGATGATTCCCCCCACGCCGGTATCGTCCAAGGTATCCAACGCATCCTGGACCGACTCTTCATAGGGTTTCTCGACGCTGATGACGGTTGTGGCGTAGCCCTTCTTGCGTGCAACGTTCTCGAGGGCCATCAGCGTGCCCACCGGGCCGAACCGGGGGGAGCCGTCGGAAAGTATGCCGATGGACGTGGACTTGCTGGTGACCAGCGCCGTGGCTGCCCTGTTCCGCCGGTAGCCGATGTCCTTGATGATCTGAAGAACGCGTTCGCGGGTTGACGCGCTGACATCGGGTGCGCCGTTGAGCACCCGCGAGACTGTGCCGAAGGAAACCCCGGCCATGTCTGCCACATCGTTGATGGTGGGTTTCCTGCGCGACGGCGCTGCCGGAGGCCGGCCGTTGCCCTCCGGGCGGACTGCCATGCCTGTCATGCCTCTCCTTGTCCTGCACTGTGCGGGCTGAGCCTGCGACAGCTGTGAGCCTGCTTAAGCTTACGTCCCAGCCCCTCACCGGCGTGCCATGTGATCGTTGACACCATCTCCGTTAGCGTTTACGCTGAATACCGTAAACGTTCACGGAAGCGTCGTAAACGTTGACGGAGGCACACTTGGACAGAGAGCGAGCGGTATGAGCGACACAATCGCGGCCGCTCTTTCACTGGATCCCAGGACCGGCTTTCGGAACGTCGACGAGGCCCAGTGGGCACACCTTGAGGTACTGCTAACGAGCCCAGCACGTGATGATCTCGCAGCAGCTGTCCGCACTTTTGTCCCCGCCGGTTCCTCGGCTGTTGTCGGCGTATTCGATGACAACACCCTGTGGGCGAGCCTGGTTGTCTCTCTCGACCAATCCGGCACGCCCGTGTCACTGACGACCATCCAGGGGTCAGTAGCCGAGGCCCCTGGCGGCATGGCAAAGGCGGCAGGGGAGGCAGTGAGGTGGGTGCAAGCCCACCACGGGCCGTGTTCGTTGGGCCTTTTTGTTGACAGGGTCCACGCGGAAGCCTTCGTTGAGGCATCCGATAAGGCGGCCGCAGTCCGCACTGCCGCAGCCGCCGGCGGCCTGGTCCTGTCGCCGGTTCCCCCTGCCCTCGCCGTTGCGCTGGCCTGACTCAAACAATCACACCACCCATTCCATACAAGCACTGGAGAACAATGATGATCCGCAGGCTTCCCCTGGTGGCCTTGGCCGCAGCTCTATCCCTTTCCGTCGCATCCTGCAGCAGTTCGACGGCAGGCACCTCCAACGCCCCTGATGCCGGGGTTTCCGAGAAGGCCCAGCAGGCCCTTGACGAGATCAAGGGACAGGTCCTGAGCAAGGGACCCAACGGCGAAACTCCGTCCCCGGCCTCAGTTGCAGACCTGACGCCCGAGGAGATTGAAAAGATCAAGGCCCTCAACGCCAAGGCCGCCATCGTGATGCACTACGGCGGCAACGACTGGGCCACAGCCCAGACCAACGGCCTCAAGAGCGAGTTCGAAAAGCTCGGCATCCAGGTTATTGCCACCACGGACGCGAACTTCAAGCCGGACAAGCAGGTCTCGGACATCGAGACGGTCATGACGCAGGACCCGGACATCATCGTGTCCATCCCGACCGACCCCGTGGCCACGGCCTCGGCCTACAAAAAGGCTGCGGCCGCCGGAACCAAGATCGTCTTCATGGACAACATTCCGCAGGGACTGACCGCCGGCACCGACTACGTTTCGGTCGTTTCCGCCGACAACTACGGAAACGGCGTCGTCTCGGCGCACCAGATGGCCAAGGCCATCGGCGGCAAGGGCAAGATCGGGCTTGTATTCCACCAGGCTGACTTCTTTGTAACCAAGCAGCGTTACCAGGGCTTCAAGGAAACGATCACCAAGGAATACCCCGAGATCCAGATCGTGGAAGAGAAGGGCATCGCGGGCCCGGACTTCGCCGGTGACGCGCAGGCGGCCGCCAACGCCATGCTGAGCAAGTACGCCGACCTCTCCGGCATCTGGGCGGTATGGGACGTCCCGGCAGAAGGTGTCATGGCTGCCGCCCGCGCCGCGGGCCGGCCGGACTTGAAGATCGCCACCGAGGACCTCGGCAAGAACGTCGCCATCGCCCTGGCCAAAGACCAGCTCGTCGTCGGCCTCGGCGCCCAGGTTCCCTTCGACCAGGGCGTCACCGAGGCCCGGCTGGCCGCAGGAGCCCTCATCGGCAAGCAGGCACCGGCCTACGTGGCGCTGAGCGCACTGCCGGTGGACCACTCCAACGTCCTGGAAGCCTGGAAGCAGGTCTACCACGAGGACGCTCCCAAGGACATCCAAGAGTCCTACAAAAAGTAGCCAGACCTGACCGTGCGGGGGCTGCCTGCCCCCGCACTGTCCCGAAAGGGCAACAATGAACACCGCAGACAATGCCGTCGAAATGCGTTCGATCTCCAAGGGCTTCAACGGTGTCTCCGTGCTGAAGGACGTCAGCTTCGATGTCCGGAAGGGCGAAGTCCACGCCTTGGCAGGCGGCAACGGCGCCGGAAAATCCACGCTCATGAAGATCCTCCAGGGCGTTTACCAGACGGACGCGGGCGAGATCCTCATCGGCGGGAAACCCACCGTCATCAACTCGATCCAGGAAGCCAAGGCAGCCGGCATCGGCATGGTCTTCCAGGAATTCAGCCTGGTACCCAGCCTGACCGTGGCCCAGAACATTTTCCTTGCCGCCGAGCCCCTCAGCGCGGGCGGGTTCATTGACGACAGGGCCTCGGCCCGGCGGGCCAAGGAAATCTTCGCCGAGATGGAAGTGGATGTGGACCCCCACGCGGAGGTCTCCCGGCTCGGTACCGCGTACTGGCAGCTGACCGAGATTGCCAAGGCACTCTCGCAGAACGCCCAGGTACTGATCATGGACGAGCCCACCGCCAGCCTGGCCCGGCACGAGTCCGAGGCGCTCTTTGAACTGATAGACCGGCTCAAGCAGCGCGGCATCTCCATCATCTACATCTCCCACCGCATGGACGAGGTCTACCGGCTCGCCGACCGGATAACTATCCTCCGCGACGGCCGCCGGCTCCTGACCGAACCGTTGAGCGCAGTGACGCCCGCACAGATCGTGGAAGGCATCGTTGGCAAGAAAATCGAAGGCCAGCTTGCATACCGCGAACGGGACACCGTGGCCCATGACGGAGTACCCCTGCTGGAGGTCCGCGGCCTGAACGTCGGGCGGCGGGTGAAGGACATCTCCTTCACGCTTCAGCCCGGCGAAATCCTGGGACTGGCCGGACTCATGGGAAGCGGGCGCACCGAACTCGCGCGCGCACTGTTTGGCATCGACCGGCGTGACAGCGGGGAAATCCTCATCAGGGGGAAAAAAGGCACCATAGCCTCCCCGCAGCAGGCCATCGACGCCGGCATCGCCCTCATCCCCGAGGACCGGCGGGCGCAAGGCCTTGTCCTGGACCATTCGGTCCGTGACAACCTCCTGCTGCCGCTGCTGGGCCAGATCAGGCGTGGACCGCTGTTGGACGCCACCAAAGGCAAGGAGCTCTCGGCGTCCCTGATCAAGAGGTTCGCAGTCAAGGTGGCCCACCCCAGCCGCCCGGTGCGGCTCCTCTCGGGTGGCAACCAGCAGAAGGTGGTCATCGCCAAATGGCTGGGAACAGATCCCGACATCCTCATCCTCGATGAGCCGACGGCCGGCGTCGACATCGGCACGAAGAGCGAAATCCTGGACATGATCCGCGAACTCGCGAGTGCGGGCAAGGCCGTCATCGTCATCTCTTCCGAGTACCCCGAACTACTCGCGGTCAGCGACCGCGTCCTCGTCCTCAAGGACGGCTCCGTCATCCGTGACATCCCTCGCAGCGAGATCGCTGACGAGGAATATCTCCAACTTGCAGTCCAGGGAGTCTGAACAGTGAGCAAGGCAAACACCATCACCCCCCGCGACGCCGCGGTATCCCGAAATTTTGGGTCCATGCTGAAAGAGCTGGACTGGCGGCGCTACGTCATCTACATCGGCTTTGTCGTCGTCTTCATTTTCTTCGCCGTTCTGCTGCGCGACCAGGGCTTCCTGTCCCCGCAGAACCTCCTCAACATCTTCCGGCAGACGGCCACCATCACCGTCATCGCCGTCGGCATGACGTACGTCATCTCGTGTGCGGAAATTGACCTGAGTGTTGGCTCCGTCGCCGGCCTGTCCAGCGTCTGCACGGCCATGGCCTTGTCGCAGTGGGGCATTGTTCCCGGCATCCTCGCGGGCCTCGCCGTCGGACTCGTGGTGGGCTCCGTCAACGGTGCGCTGGTCAGTCTCCTCGGGATACCGTCCTTCCTGGTGACACTGGGCATGCTGGGCATCGCCGTCGGCGTCGCGCAGTGGATCACCGCCTCGGCCCCGCAGCCGATCCTGAACGACACCTTCAACATGCTCTTCGGATCCGGTGACTTCGGCCCGGTACCCGGCCTGGTGGTGTGGAGCGCAATCTTCGTCGCCATCGGCGCCGTCGTCCTGAACCGGACCAGGTTCGGCCGCCAGGTCCTCGCAACGGGCGGCAACCGCAACGCTGCCGAGTTCACCGGCATCAACACCAAGCGCATCAAGTTCCAGGTGCTCCTCATTTCCGGCATGGCGGCAAGCGTCGCCGGCATGCTCTACGCCGGCCGCCTCCAGTCTGGACGGTTCCAGTGGGGATCGGGAGACGAACTCTCCGCTATCGCTGCGGTCATCCTGGGTGGAACCAGCCTCTTCGGCGGATTCGGCTCCATCATCGGCACCCTCTTCGGCGCCCTGCTGATCGGCCTGATCAACAACGGATTGATCCTCGCAGGACTCGACAGCAGCCAGCAGCAGGTTGTCCGCGGCGCCATCATCATCCTGGCCGTCGCTATGGCCCGGAAGAAGTAGCACACATGACTCCGAACCCCTCTTCGGCTCCTGAAAGGCAGAAGCAATGAAACTTGGTTACTGTTCCATCACCTGGGGCGGCGTGGTGGGCCACGCCCAAGGCGTGACGAGCGTCAAGGACCTCTTTTACCTGACCCACGGCTCTATGAAGGACGCCGTCCGGGACATCGCATCCGTCGGCTACGAGGGCGTTGAGATGTTCGATGGAAACCTCGCGGAATACGCGGAAAAACCCGAGGAGCTCAAGGAAATCCTGGCCAGTTCCGGGGTGTCCTTGGCAAGTGTGTACACCGGCGCCAACTTCATCTATGCGGACATCCTTCCGGACGAGCTGCACCGGATTCACCGGGCCGCCGAGCTGGCCGCAAACTTCGGAGCCGAACGGCTCGTGGTTGGAGGGGGAGCACGGCGCGCGGCCGGAACCACGGAAGAGGACTACCGCCGCCTGGGCAAGGCCCTTGACAGCGTCACGGACATCGCCGAAAGCTTCGGGCTCTCGGCCAGCTACCATCCACACCTGACCACCATCGTGGAGAGCCCGGACGAACTGGACAAGCTCATGCCGCTCACGCGGATCGGTTTCTGCCCCGACACCGCCCACCTTGCGGCCGGCGGAGCAGATCCGGCAGCGGTGATCCGCAAGTACCCCGACAGAATCCGGCACGTCCACCTCAAGGACCTCCGGCAAGATCCCTTTTCGTTCCTCCCCCTGGGCCAGGGCGAACTCGACTTCCCGGACATCCTCGCGGCAATCCGGGAAAGCGGCTACGACAGCTGGCTCATGGTCGAACTCGACGGCTACGACGGGGATCCCCGGGAAGCCGCCGAGATCAGCAAGAAGTACCTCGAAAAACTCCTCTGACCCTCCTGACCACCAGGGATAGCCAAAGTAGGCAACTCCCGCCTTTTTCCGAAAGGAACACGATTCACATGCAGAACCTCAACGTCGGCCTCATCGGAGGCGGCTTCATGGGCAAAGCACATTCTTTGGCTTATGCCGCCATGCCCATGTTCTTTTGGCCGGCCCCGGCCCTCCCGGTCCGCAAGGTCATCGCCGAGGCCAACCCAGAGCTGGCTGCCGAAGCGGCACGCCGCTTCGGCTTCGAGAACTCCACCTCGGACTGGCGCAGCATCATCGACGATCCGGACATCCACGTCGTAGACATTGCCACGCCCAACCACCTCCACGCCGAAATTGCGATAGCCGCGGCCGAAGCAGGCAAGCACATCATCTGTGAGAAACCGCTGGCGCGTACGGGCGAAGAATCAAAAGCCATGTACGACGCGGTGAAGGATAAGAACATCGTCCACATGGTTGCCTTCAACTACCGGCGCACTCCCGCAGTCGCGCTGGCCAAGAAATACATAGAGGAAGGCGCCATCGGCCGCATCCTCAGCTTCCGAGGCACCTACCTGCAGGACTGGAGCGCCGACCCCAACTCCCCGTTGTCCTGGCGTTTCCAGAAATCGATCGCGGGGTCCGGCGCCCTTGGCGACATCGCCACCCACGTCATTGACATGGCCCGATACCTCGTCGGTGAATTCAGCGCCGTCAATTCCGTCCTATCCACCTGGATTCCGGAGCGGCCGCTCCAAACTGGCGGCGCCGACGCACTCGGAACGGTACGGGGCGGCGAGGGCCCGCGCGGCGAAGTTGATGTGGACGATGAGGTGATGACGATGATCCGCTTCGCCAACGGGGCCGTGGGATCCCTTGAGGCGACACGGAACGCGTATGGAAGGAACAACTACATCACCTTCGAAATCCACGGAACCGAAGGGAGCATCGTTTTCAATTACGAACGGCGTGATGAGCTCCAGGTCTGCTTCGCCTCCGATCAATCAGACCGCCGCGGATTCCGCACCGTTTACACCGGCCCGGCCCATCCGTACGGAGAAGGCCTCTGGCCCATTCCGGCCCTCGGCATCGGCTACGGGGAAACGAAGATCATCGAAGCCTACGACTTCTTCAAAGCCATTGCGGTAGGCGGAAGCGTAAGCCCCAACTTCGCAGACGGCTACCAGACAGCCCTCATCGACGACGCGATCGTCGAATCCGCTGCAAAAGAATCCTGGGTCGAGGTCCCGCAAATCAACGCATGACCCACAGGGAGGGGCGGCGACCAATCCGCCCCTCCCGCAGGCCCAGGAGCACCCGAGGACGAAAAATGCCACACACAACAGTCAACCAAGAAGAAGCGCAAGTCTGGTTAATGCCTGTGTTCATCGCAAATGCTGGGCACGAAGCAACGCTTCATGAAGCACTCCTTGGACTGCAGTCCCTAAGCCGAAAAGACTGCGGATGCCTGGAATATACCGTCTTCTCTGACGATCAAAGGCCAGGTACGTTCGTCCTCATTGAG
>DATCVX010000625.1:0-14492 GCA_036566705.1 Arthrobacter sp.
CGTCATCCAGGTCGCAGCGCTCGTCCTGGTCCTGGCCGCACTGCACAAACCACTGGGCATCTACCTGGCGCGCGTTTTTGAAGGCAAGGCGTCCACTCGCCCGGAACGGCTGTTCTACCGGCTCGCCGGTATCGACGCCGGTACCGAGCAGACCTGGCCCGTGTACCTGCGCAGCGTCCTGGCTTTCTCCGCCGTCTCCATCCTGGTGGTGTTCCTGCTCCAACGCCTCCAGGGAGTCCTGCCGGGCGGCGGCCCACTTCCCGGGGTTGATCCGTGGGTGGCGATGAACACGGCCATTTCCTTTGTCACCAACACCAACTGGCAGACGTACATGCCCGAGACCACCGTGGGGATCTTCGTGCAGATGTCCCTGCTGGCGGTGCAGAACTTCCTCTCCGCAGCAGTTGGCATCGTCGTCGCCGTCGCCCTGATCCGTGGCATCGCCCGGACCAGGACCGACCGCTTGGGCAACTTCTGGGTGGACCTGGCACGGACCACCTTCCGTGTCCTGCTGCCGCTCGCGGCCATCGCGGCCATCGTGATGGTGCTCGGCGGTGTCGTCCAGAACTTCTGGTCCACCGATGTCACCAACCAGGCGTCGGGGATCAGCCAGGTCATTCCGGGCGGGCCAGTGGCATCCCAGGAGGCGATCAAGGTCCTGGGGACCAACGGCGGCGGCTATTTCAATGCCAACTCCGCCCACCCCTTCGAAAACCCCAGCGTGTTCATCAGCCTGTTCCAGGTCTTCCTGATCCTGCTGGTCCCGTCGGCCCTGCCTTACGCTTTCGGCAGGATGGTGGATGACCGGAAGCAGGGTTATACAGTGGCCGCCGTGATGGGCTCGCTCTGGCTGGCCTCCACGGCCCTGACGGGTTGGGCCGTGGCATCCGCCCAGGGCACAGCCACCGCGGCGGCCGGCGGACTCGGCGAAGGCTTTGAACAGCGCTTCGGCGCCGCCCCCAGCGCGATCTTCGCCGCAACCACCACCCTGACCTCCACCGGAGCCATCAACGTCGCCCACGACTCCCTGCCGCCACTGGCCGGCGGGGTGGCCATGGTGAACATGATGCTCGGCGAAGTGGCCCCCGGCGGAACCGGATCCGGGCTGTACGGCCTGCTGATCCTGTCCATCATCTCCGTGTTCATCGCCGGGCTCATGGTCGGACGCACACCGGAATACCTGGGCAAGAAGATCGGGCCGAAGGAAATGAAACTCGCCGCCCTGTACATCCTGGTGACCCCCACTGTCGTGCTGGCCCTGGCCGGCATCACGGTCCTCCTGCCTGACATCATGGCCAACGCGCCGGCCGCCGGTCCGCATCAGTTCAGCGAAGTCCTCTATGCCTTCACCTCCGGGGCTAACAACAACGGCTCCGCGTTCGGCGGCATCACGACGTCGGGCCCGTTCCTGTCAGTCATGCTCGGCATCGCCATGCTGCTGGGCCGTTTCCTCCCGATAGTCCTGGTCCTCGCCCTGGCCGGCTCCCTCGCCCGGCAGGGCAAAATCCCCGCCTCGGCCGGGACCGTCCCCACCCACGGGGCGCTGTTCGGCTCGCTCCTCCTGGGCGTCACCGTCATCCTGACGGCCCTCAGCTATTTCCCGGCCCTTGCCCTGGGCCCCCTCGCAGAAGGACTCATCAAATGACCCGGTCCAGCACGGCGTTAGTCACCGACACCGCCGCCCAGACCTACGCTGACGGCAACCCCCTCGGCACCCCCGGCGAACACAAACACCACACCAAGGCACCCGCGAAACTGACGCTTGCCTCCATTGCGGCTGCCCTGCCCCTCGCTGTCCGGAAACTGGCCCCGCGGCAGATGATCCATTCCCCCGTCATGTTCACCGTGCTGGTCGGCGCCGCCCTGTGTACGGGGATCTCCCTGTACCGCCCCTCGGTATTCGGCATCGCCGTCACCGCCTGGCTGTGGCTCACCGTACTGTTCGGCACTCTCTCGGAATCCATCGCCGAAGGCCGGGGCAAGGCCCAGGCCGACAGCCTCCGCGCCAGCCGGAAAGGTGTCATGGCCAGGCGGCGGCAGCCTGACGGCACCACCAAGGACGTCCCGGGCACCGAACTGAAACTCAACGACCTCGTCATCTGCGAAGCAGGAGATGTCATCCCCTCCGACGGGGAAATCATCGAAGGCCTCGCCAGCGTCGACGAATCAACCATCACCGGCGAATCCGCCCCCGTCATCCGCGAATCCGGCGGCGACCGATCCTCCGTGACCGGCGGCACCAAGGTCCTCTCGGACCGGATCCTCATCCGCATCACCGCCGAGCCGGGCCAGACCTTCATTGACCGGATGATCAAGCTGGTCGAGGGCGCCGTGCGGCAGAAGACCCCCAACGAGATCGCCCTCCACGTGCTGCTGGTCTCCCTGACCATCGTGTTCCTGGTTGTCACCATGTCCCTGGCGCCCTTCGCGTCCCTCGCCGGCGCCACCCCGTCCCCGATCGTGCTGGTCGCGCTGCTGGTCTGCCTGATCCCCACCACCATCGGGGCGCTGGTCCCGGCAATCGGCATCGCCGGCATGGACCGTCTGGTCCAGCACAACGTCCTGGCAACGTCCGGCCGCGCCGTGGAAACCGCAGGGGACATCACTACGCTGCTGCTGGACAAGACCGGAACCATCACGTACGGCAACCGCCGCGCCGTCAATTTCTTCCCCGCCAACGGCGTGGAGCGGACCGAACTCATCGAAGCGGCCCGGGTCTGCAGCCTGGCCGATGACACTCCCGAGGGACGCTCCATCGTGGATCTCGCGGCGGACAAGGGCGTGACCGGCCCCGACCTGGCCGCGCTTCAACGCAGCTCCGGCGATTTTGCCGTCGTCGCGTTCAGCGCCAGCACCCGGATGAGCGGGCTCGACTTTGATGGCCGGCAGATCCGCAAGGGCGCCTCCTCCGCAGTGGCGTCCTACGTTGCGGGCCTGGGCGGCCACACGCCGACAGAGGTCAACCGCCGGGTGCAGGAAGTCTCGGCCCAGGGCGGAACACCCCTGCTGGTCGCGTCCGCCACCGGTGACGGCGCCCGGATCCTTGGCACCATCCACCTGGCGGACGTCGTCAAACCCGGAATGCACGCCCGCTTCGCCGAGCTGCGGAAGATGGGCATCCGGACGGTGATGATCACCGGAGACAATCCCATTACCGCCAAGGCGATTGCCGCCGAGGCCGGCGTCGATGACTTCCTGGCCGAAGCGACGCCCGAGGACAAACTCGCCGTCATCAAAAAGGAACAGTCCGAAGGACGGCTCGTGGCCATGACAGGCGACGGCACGAACGACGCCCCCGCGCTGGCCGCCGCGGACGTCGGCGTCGCGATGAACTCCGGCACCCCCGCCGCCAAGGATGCCGCGAACATGGTGGACCTCGACTCAGACCCCACCAAGCTGATCAACATCGTGGGCATCGGCAAGCAACTGCTGATCACCCGGGGTGCGCTCACCACGTTCTCCGTGGCCAACGATGTGGCCAAGTACTTCGCCATCGTCCCGGCCCTGTTCACCGCCGCCTTCCCCGGACTCGGCCTGCTGAACGTCATGGGACTGGCCACGCCCTCCTCGGCCATCCTGTCCGCCGTGATCTTCAACGCCCTCATCATCATCGCCCTGGTGCCGCTGGCCCTGCGCGGCGTGAAATACCGGGCTGTGTCCGCCAACCAGGCGTTGGCCCGGAACCTGCTCATCTACGGCCTCGGCGGGCTCATCGCCCCGTTCATCGGCATCAAACTCATTGACCTGATCATCTCGGTGATCCCCGGCATCGGCTAGGAACACTCCATGAACACGCTCACCGGCTACCTCCGCCAGGCCGGCACTGCCGCCCGGTTCCTGCTCCTCGCAACCCTTGTCCTGGGTTTCGCCTACCCTGCAGCCGTTTTCGGCGTCGGACAGGTCATCGCGCCCTACCAGGCCAACGGCTCCATCATGAAGGACGACGCCGGCGCTCCCGCGGCGTCCGCGCTGATCGTCCAGGCGGCGGCCGACGACGCCGGCACCCAGGACCCGAAGTGGTTCCACGCCCGGCCTTCGGCCGTCAGCTGGGACCCGGCGTCGTCCTCGGCCTCCAACCTGGGCCCCAACGATCCAAAGCTGCTCGACGCCGTCACAGCCAACCGTGCCGCCGTGGCCGCGGCCGAAGGCGTCAGCGAAGCCCAGGTACCCGCCGATGCCGTGACCGCCAGCGGATCCGGGCTGGACCCGGACATCTCCCCCGCGTACGCCGAACTCCAGGTGCCGAGGGTGGCGGCCGCCCACGGGCTCAGCGCCGAAACAGTCCGGCAGCTCGTGGAGAAGAACACCAGCAGCGGCATGGAGGCGTTCCTGGGCCAGCCGGCCGTCAACGTCACAACCCTGAACCTGGACGTGGCAGCGGCCGCCGCACCCAGCCCGGCGCCGCAGAAATGACCGGGCCGCTTCCGGTGGGAGAATGACGGCATGGCACGTGGAACGCTGCGGATCTTCCTCGGGGCCGCGCCCGGGGTGGGCAAAACGTACGAAATGCTCGAAGAGGCCCACCGCCTCGGCACGCGCGGCGAGGACGTCGTCGTCGCGTTCGCCCTGGACCACGGCCGCGCCGAGACGCGGGCTCTGCTGGACGGACTCGAGATCATCCCGCCCCGGCGCCTGCCGTACCGGGGCACGGAGTTTGATGAGATGGACCTGGACGCCGTCCTGGCACGCCGGCCCGGCACCGCGGTCGTGGATGAGTACGCGCACTCCAATATCCCCGGCAGCCGGCATGCCAAGCGCTGGGAGGACATCGACGAACTGCTCGACGCCGGCATCAACGTCCTCTCCACCGTCAACATCCAGCACCTGGCGTCCCTGGGGGACGTCGTCAGCGCCGTCACCGAGGTGCGGCAGGCCGAAACGGTGCCCGACGACGTCGTACGCCGGGCCGATCAGATCCACCTGGTCGACATTTCCCCGGAACTCCTGCGCCAGCGCCTGAGCGATGGAAAAATCTACGCCCGGGACAAGATCGACGCCGCCCTCTCGAACTACTTCCGCCTCGGCAATCTGACCGCCCTGCGCGAACTGGCCCTCCTCTGGCTCGCGGACCGCGTGGATGAAGGGCTGGCCCGGTACCGGGCAGAAAACGACATCCAGGCCACGTGGCCGGCCCGCGAACGCGTGGTCATCGGCTTGACCGGCGGGCCCGAAGGGGAAATCCTGATCCGCCGCGGTGCAAGGATCCTCAACCGCGTCAGTGGCGGCGACCTTCTCGCCGTCCATGTCCGCGCCGCTGACGGCGTCGCCGGTGAATCGCCCCAGGCACTGGAAGGCCAGCGCCGCCTGATCCAGGACCTCGGCGGCAGCTACCACATCGTTGCAGGCGAAGACCCGGCCACGGCGCTGCTGGACTTCGCCCGAAGCGTCAACGCCACGCAGGTGGTGGTGGGCATCTCGCGCCGCGGGAAGCTCGCCGGACTCCTCGGCGCCCTGCTTGGCGGCGGCATCGGCACCAGGGTGGTCCGGGACTCGGGCGACATCGACGTCCACATGGTCTCCCACCCACTGGGGGGTGGCGGGACCGGTAAACGGCGCCAGCGGGACCTCGGCCGGATCCGTGTTGCGGCCGGCTTCGTCCTCGCCATCGTGCTGCCCGTCCTGCTCCAGCTGCTGCTTGCCCTGAATCCGGACCAGAACGTTGCCACAGCAGTCCTGGTCCAGCTCGCCGGATCAGTCACGGTGGCGCTGGTGGGCGGGTTCTGGCCGGCTATTCTCGCCTCGCTCTGGAGCAGCCTCCTGGTCAACTACTACTCCACCCCGCCGGTGGGCACGCTGACCATCAACGACCCCCAAAATGTGCTCGCCCTCCTGGTTTTCGTAGGGGTTTCGGCCGCCGTTGCGGTGGTGGTGGACGTCTCTGCCCGCCGCTCCAAGGAGGCTGCGCGGTCACGCGCGGAAGCGACCACCCTCTCCGACCTGACCCGCGGCGCGGCGAGCTCCGAGGACACTGTCCAGGACCTGCTGCAACAGGCCCTTGCGGTCTTCAACGTCCGCGGCGCAGCCCTTTACTTCCTCGCCGAGACCGGCGAAGGTGGTCATCGGGAAAAGTGGACACCCATTGCCCATGCCGGCGAGCTTCCGAACGTCGGCACCACCTCCGGCGCCAACGACGCGCCGTACCCCGACCAGCCGGACTTCCCAACCGAAAATACCGAACAAATCGATGCGACCACCCGGCTGGTGCTTTTCGGACGGGCACTGCCGGCCAGCGACCGGCGCCTGCTGGGGGCATTCGGCGTACACCTGGCCGCCCAGCTTGAACGGCAGCAACTGGCCGCCAGCCGCCGCGAAGTCCTCCGCCTCGCTGAAGGCAACAGCATGCGCACCTCGATCCTGCGCGCCGTCTCCCACGACCTCCGCACACCGCTGGCCAGCATCAAACTCGCCGTCGGCAGCCTTCTCCAAAAAGACGTGCACTACGGCCCTGACCTTGTGCACGAACTGCTCCTGGCCATCGACGAATCCTCGGACCGGCTGGACTTACTCGTCGGGAACCTGCTGGATATGTCCCGGATCACCACGGACGCGGCGAAACCGCTTCTGAGGCCGGTGCGCTGGAGCGAGGTCATCCCGGCCGCCCTCCACGGCATCCCCGCCGGCAGCGCGCGCACGGAACTTCCCCCGAATATGCCCGAAATCGAGGCGGACCCCGGGATGCTCGAACGCGTCATCGCCAACATTGTCGAAAACGCGGTCAAGTACGCTCCCGAGTCCGACATCGTCCTCGTCGGAACAGCCGGCGGACTCAGCAACGAAACGCTCGCGGGCCAACCAGCGGGCGAACTACGCATCATCGATCACGGCCGGGGCGTCCCCGCGGAAAACGTCGTAGAAATGTTCCGGCCCTTCCAACGGCTCACGGACGTACCGCAAACCACCGGCGTGGGCCTGGGCCTGGCCGTTGCGAAAGGATTCACCGAGGCAATGGGTGGCACACTGACAGCAGAACAAACCCCCGGAGGAGGACTCACCATGGTCATCAGGCTGCCACTGTCCACCGGCACGCCCGCTGCCCACACGGCCGGGCAAGCCCCGGTGAAACCCCAATCCATGCTCGCCGGATGGAACCCTGCAGTGCGCCGCCAGCAGTCCACCCGGGAAAAGCCGTGACCGCCATCCTCGTGGTCGACGACGACCCGCACCTGCTCAAAATCCTCAACATCGCCCTCCAGGCCAACGGCTATGCCGTCACCACCGCCGCGGACGGCAAGTCGGCCCTGATCGCCGCCACCCAACAGGCGCTGTCCCTGATTATCCTGGACCTGGGGCTGCCTGATATCGACGGCACCGCCGTCATCAGGCAACTGCGGACCTGGAACGAAGTCCCGATCCTCGTCCTCTCGGCCCGCCACACCTCCGATGACAAAGTCGAAGCCCTGGACGCCGGCGCCGACGACTACATCACCAAACCCTTCGGCCCCGACGAACTGCTCGCCCGCCTTCGCGCCCTGCTCCGCCGCAGCCCCGATAACAAGGCTCCAGAGCCCGTCATCACCACCGACAACTTCACGGTGGACCTTGCCAAGCACCGCGTCACCCGTGACGGCGCAGACGTCCGCCTGACGCCGATCGAGTGGAACATCCTGGAAATCCTGGTCAGAAACCCCGAAAAACTCATCACCCAACGCCAGCTCCTGACCGAAGTCTGGGGACCCGCCTACGCCAAGGACGCCAACTACCTCCGCGTCTACATGGCACAGCTCCGCCGCAAACTCGAACCCGATACCGGGAACCCCCGCCACCTCCTCACCGAAGCGGGTATCGGCTACAGATTCCAGCCCTGACGAAGTCCGGACCGCGGACGCCGGCGTGCAGGCGTTAAGAACGCGTTAAGAACCCGGGTTTTCCCGCTGGGGGCCGTTGCCCCGGTGCTACGCTCCGTTGGTTATTCACCCCGATCCCGCCTGTGCGGGGTACAGAAAGTAACCCGTTGACTGCAGCCGCCCGCTTCTCCATTCCCGCCAGCGTTCCCAACCCGGAGCCCGACGGCGAACCCGGAAACCGGCTGACCCGGTGGCTGCTCGAACACACCGTCCACCAGCCGGTGGGCCCGGAAACCGCTGAAGACCACGCCCCCACCCAGAGCTGGTGGAAGGTCATGTGCCTCACCGGGGTGGACTACTTTTCCACCCTGTCCTACCTGCCGGGCATCGCCGCCCTCGCGGCCGGCGCGCTGTCCCCGCTGGCCACCCTGCTGATCGTGGGCCTGACCCTGCTGGGCATGCTGCCGATGTACCGCCGGGTGGCGCACGAGAGCCCGCACGGACAGGGATCGGTCTCGATGCTCGAAAAGCTGCTGCCGTTCTGGCGCGGCAAAATCTTTGTGCTGGTCCTGCTCGGCTTCGTGGCAACCTCCTGGATCATCACCATCACCCTCTCCGCCGCCGACGCCACCGTCCACATGCTCGAAAACCCGTACCTGCCGCCGTTCCTGGAGGGCCAGGCGGTCCTCATCACGGTGGTTCTCCTGCTTATCCTCGGCGGGGTGTTCCTGCTCGGCTTCTCCGAAGCGGTGGCCGTGGCCATCCCCCTGGTGGGCATCTTCCTGGCGCTCAACGCGGTGATCATCGGCGTGGGAATGTACGACGCCGTCACCCGGCCGGGTGCCCTGGCTGACTGGACCGCGCAGCTCACCTCCGCCGGGACCGGCTTCGGCGACATCGTCGGGCCCGCCCTGCTCGCCTTCCCGCTGCTGGTCCTGGGCCTGTCCGGCTTCGAGACCGGCGTCAGCATGATGCCCCTGGTCGCGGCGAAGGGCGCCACCGCCGAGGAACGCCTCGCCGCCCGCGTCCGGAACACCCGCAAGCTCCTCACCGCAGCCGCCCTGATCATGAGCGTGTACCTCCTGGGCAGCAGTTTTGTGACCACGGTGCTGATCCCCGCCGAGGCCTTCCAGTCAGGTGGCGAAGCGAACGGCCGCGCGCTCGCCTACCTGGCGCACGAGCTCCTGGGCGACGGCTTCGGCTCCGCCTATGACGTCAGCAGCATCCTGATCCTGTGGTTCGCCGGCGCCTCCGCCATGGCCGGGCTGATCAACATCGTCCCCCGCTACCTGCCGTCCTACGGCATGGCCCCCGACTGGTCGCGGGCTGTGCGGCCGGTGGTGCTGGTGTACACAGCCATCAGCATCCTGATCACCATCGGCTTCAACGCCGACGTCAACGCCCAGGCGGGCGCGTACGCTACCGGAATCCTGGCCATGATGGTGTCCGGCGCCGTGGCCGTGAGCATTTCCGCCGCCCGGAGCAAACGGCGCCGCGCCGCCGTCGGATTTTCCATCCTGACCCTCATCCTGCTCTACGCGCTGGGGGCCAATGTGATCGCTAAGCCGGACGGCCTGGCCATCTCCGGCTTCTTCATCCTGGGCATCATCGCTGTCTCGCTGGTGTCCCGGGTCAGCCGCACCACCGAACTCCGGGTCCACAACATCGAATTCGACGACGAAGCCCGCCGCTTCATCACCGACACCATTGATTTCGACGGCCGGATCAACCTGATCGCCAACCGGCCGCAGGACCGCGACGCCGAGGAATACCGCATCAAGGAAGCCGAGCAGCGGGAGAACAACCCCGTACCCGGAACCGCGGACGTGATCTTCCTGGAAATTGACATCACCGACCCCTCGGGCTTCAGCGACGTCCTGCAGGTGCGCGGCATCGAGGTGGACGGACACCGCGTCCTCCGCGCCGATAGCCCCGCCGCACCCAACGCGATCGCCGCCATCCTGCTGGCGCTCCGCGACGCCACCGGCGTGCGGCCGCACGCCTACTTTGAATGGGCCGAAGGCAACCCGCTGGCGCACCTCATGCGCTACCTGCTGCTGGGGCGCGGCGACACCGCACCGGTGGTCCGCGAGATCATCAGGGAAAACGAGCCCGATCCCGACCTCCGTCCCGGCATCCACGTAGGCTGACGGACAATCTGATGACCGGACGGAACACCACCAGCGGAGTGGGGAGCCCCGGCCCAGGGCAGTGGGGACGGGCGCAACGGGACCCTGGCCATCGGGACTCCGGGCAGTGGGGTGCCGGGCAGCGCGGTTCTGGGCAACGCGGTACCGGGCGGGGCAAGGCAGCGAAGGACGGCAAGGAGAATGTCGTCCGCCGCGCCCTCCTCCACCCGGTGCGGTCGCTCCCGCTGGCGTTCCTGGCCGTTATTGGCCTGGGCAGCGCGTTGCTGATGCTGCCGTTTGCCCGCACGTCCGAGGACCCCGAAGCGCTGATGAATTCGCTTTTTACGTCCGTCTCGGCGGTGTGCGTGACCGGGCTGATCACGGTGGACACGGCAACGTACTGGACGCCGTTCGGCCAGGCCGTGATCATGGGCCTGATCCAGGTGGGCGGCTTCGGCATCATGACCCTCGCCACGCTCCTGGCGCTGCTGGTCCGCAAGAGCATCGGCCTGCGGGGGCAGCTGGTGGCGCAGTCCGAGACGCACACCCTGAACCTGGGCGACGTCCGCAGCGTGCTGCTGCGCGTGGCCAAGCTTATGCTCGGCTTTGAAGCCGCTACCGCCGCGGTGCTGACCGGGCGTTTCGTGTTGGGCTATGGCCAGGACCCCGGCACGGCGCTGTGGCACGGCGCCTTCCATGCCGTCTCATCCTTCAATAACGCCGGGTTCGCGCTGTACAGCGACAACCTCATCGGCTTCGCGGACGACCCCTGGATCATCGTCCCCATCTGCCTGGCGATCATCGGCGGCGGCCTCGGCTTCCCGGTGATCATCCAGCTGCTCCGGGGCAACGTCAGGGCCAGGGACTGGAGCGTCCACCTGCGCCTGACCATCTACGGCACCCTGGTGCTCCTGGTCCTGGGCATCACGCTGTTCGCGGCCTTCGAATGGAACCGGAACGAGACCCTGGGCGGTCTCTCCCTGACCGGCAAGCTGCTGGGCTCCCTGGCAGGCGGTGTCTTCCCGCGTACGGCCGGCTTCAACAGCATCGACTACGGCGCGGCGTCGCCGGAGACCCTGATGGTCACAAACGTCCTGATGTTCATCGGCGGCGGCAGCGCCGGCACCGCGGGCGGCATCAAGATCACCACGTTCCTGGTGCTCGGCTTCTCCATCTGGAACGAAATCCGCGGCCGGGACGAGGTGACCATCGGCCATCGTTCCATCAGCGCCTCATCCCAGCGCCAGGCCCTGTCCGTGGCGCTGCTGGGTGTGGCGGCGGTGGTGTGCGGCACCCTGGCGCTGCTGATGCTCACGGACTACAGCCTGGAGAAGGTCCTGTTCGAGTCCATCTCCGCGTTCGCCACCGTGGGCATGAGCACCGGCATCACCTACAACCTCCCGCCGTCGGCCGAATTGGTTCTCATGGCCCTGATGTTCCTCGGCAGGATCGGCACCGTGACCGTGGCGTCCGCGCTCGCCCTGGCCTCCCACCCCAGGCTGTTCCGGCTGCCGGAAGAACGCCCGATCATCGGCTAGGCCCGGCGCGAACGTACGCTTGGGGCCCTCGCGACTGGGCCCCAAGTTTACGTTCGCGCTTAATGGTCGGGGCTGTTGCGGGTATTACCTGATGGGAATATGTTGTGGAGATGTCCACTAGCCCCGAGCGTGACCTCCTCCTTGAACTCCAGGACCTGATTGTCGGTACAGAGTCGGTGGCTGAGTTCCTGGGCGGCTTCGCTACCATCGCTGCCGGCGTCATGAGCCGCAGCGCCAATGAAACCATTGAATGCGGTGTGACGCTGAAGCGCATCAAGCGGACAGCGACGGTGGGCGGCAGCAGTCCCAAAGCCATCCAGCTGGACCAGATCGAACAGCGCGTGGGCGACGGCCCCTGCATCGCGGCACTGAGGACCGGAGCGCCCACCCTGCTGGGCGATGTCCGCACCGACCCGCGCTGGCCCGAGTACCAGAAGGTGCTCTATGACGAAGGGATCCTCAGCGCCCTGGGCGTGCCGCTGCAGCTGGGCGAGGACTCCGCCGCGGCCCTGAACTTTTTCGCCGCCTCCACAGGCGTGTTCTCCGTGGACATCATCAGGGAAGCCGCCAGCTTTGCCGATCTCGCCGGCAGCGCCGTCCGCCTGGCGGTGAAAGTGGGCACAGCCCAGGGCGCGGCGGATGACCTGACCGCGGCGATGGCCAGCCGCACTGCCATTGACCTGGCGTGCGGGATCATCATGGGCCAGAACCGCTGCACCCAGGCCGAAGCCATGACCATCCTGACCAACGTCTCCAGCCACCGGAACCAGAAGCTCCGCGACGTCGCCGAGGAAATGGTGGTCAAGGTCTCCGGCGGCAAGCCCAGCACCCACTTTGACGCGTAAAATGACGGCATGACACCGCAGGAACTGGCCAACCTGGCCCACCTGCGCCGGGCCCGTGACCTGATCGACCGCGAGTACGCCCGGCCGCTCGACGTGCCCACCATGGCCGCCGGCGCCCTGATGTCCCCCGCGCATTTCTCCCGCCAGTTCAAGGCCGCGTACAGCGAAACACCGTACAACTACCTCATGACAAGGCGGATCGAACGTGCCATGGCGCTGCTCCGTGCCGGCACCAGCGTGACGGATGCCTGTATGGAGGTGGGCTGTACCTCGCTGGGCTCGTTCAGTTCCCGTTTCACCGAAGTTGTGGGCATGACGCCCAGCGAATACCGGGCCCGCGAACACCGCGCAGTGAAAGCCATGCCCAACTGCATCGCCAAGCAGCACACCAGGCCGGACCGCAAGGGCAAGAAGGCGGCCCGGGAAGCAGCCCGCGAAACGGCCCTCGGAACACTGAGCAGGATTGAAGAAGCGCCCCAGTTTCCGCTGCCATAGCGTGAAGACATGAACATTTCATTGAAGTACGCACACGTCACTGTCAACGATCTCGACGAGTCGCTCGCCTTCTACCGCGACGCGCTGGGCTTTGAAGTCCGGAACGACGTCGGCTCGGACGGCCAGCGCTGGGTCACCCTGGGAAGCGACGCCCAGCCCGACCTTGAGCTGGTTCTGTCCCCTCCGCACGCCGGCCGTTCCCAGGCCGATGGCGACGCCATCCAGGAACTGCTCACCAAGGGCGTTATGCCCATGCTCGTCTTCAGCACGGACGATCTCGACACCACATTCGAAACCCTCCGCGCCTCCGGCGCAGAGGTCCTCCAGGAACCGATCGTGCAGCCCTGGGGCCCCCGCGACTGTGCCTTCCGCGACCCGTCCGGCAACATGATCCGCATCAACCAGGGCTGAGCCCGGCAAGAACGCAACGCCCCGGCCCGGGTCCCGCCCTGGGACCCGGGCCGCCGCGTGGCCGCCCTGTTCAAATTCGAGTACCCACTACTCGTGTGCCGCTCGTCCGCTCCCCGTAGTCTCTGAATTGGCTGCAGTAGCGACGGCCCTTCTCACATGAAGGGGGCAATCACGTGAACAACGGTCAGACACACACCGGTGGAGGCTCGGACGAGCTGGAGCTGGCGACCGACTGGCGCTGGGACGGCGCCGAACTCCTTTATGACCTGGCGGCGCCCACAGAGGCCGCGTCCCTGAACCTGCTCGCCGGCATCTCCGCAGCAGCCCTGACCAGGGCCGCCGGCTCCGTCCTTGACTGCGTGGTGACCCTCCGGGCGCCCCGGCGGAAACCGGTCACGGCCGGCACCCCGGAGGAAGCCGTGACGCTGGCCAGGTGGGACCAGGCGCATTCGCACGGGCCGGCGTCGGAATCCCTGGACGGCAACGTGGCCATCCTGGTCAACGCCGAATCGCGGGACCCGCGGTGGCCCCACTACCGCCACCGGCTGCAGGCGGCCGGCTACCTCAGTGCCGTCAGCCTTCCCCTGGAGCTGGATCACGGCTATGCCGGCGCGCTGACCTTCCTCGCCGCCGAGGCCAACGTCTTCACCAGCGAGCTGATGTCCCAGGCCGTTGGCCTCAGGGATCTTGCGTCCAGGAGCCTGCGCCTGGCAACGCAGGTCCGGCGGGCGTCGGAGTTCACGGAGCAGCTTCGCTCGGCGCTGTCCAGCCGCACCGCCATCGACGTCGCCTGCGGCGTGATCATGGGGCAGAACAGGTGCTCCTACAACGAGGCCTTCGCCATTCTTTCCAACGCCTCCAGCCACCGGAACATGAAACTCCGCCTGGTCGCCGAGGGCATCCTGGAGGGCTACGGCGGCGCGCCGGAAACGCACTTCGAAACCTGACCAACGCATCGCGCCGAACCGCTGATCGGCACGCTAATTGGATTTGCCCTAGACGCGCTGGAGGAAGGATTCCACCTTGGCGGGGTCACGCTCCGGGACCCCGCCAAGGGCAGCATCGATTTCGGCCAGAACATCCGCGTCCAGAACCAGGTCCGCGGCCTTGACAGTGTCCTCAAGCTGCTCCGGGCGGCTCGCGCCCACGATCGCGGCGGACACGTTCGGGTTCGCCAGGACCCAGGCCACGGCCAGGGTGGCGAGGGGGACGTCAAGGCGGGCAGCGATGGGCTTGAGCTTCTCCACCGCTTCCAGGGTCTCGGGCTGCATGAACCGGTGTTCGGTCTTC
>DATCVX010000626.1:0-2667 GCA_036566705.1 Arthrobacter sp.
AAGCTGCACATCGTCACCCGCAAAACCCTCGGCGGCATCCAGACCGACCTCACCGGGCAGGCCTTCGCGAAGGACGGCTCCCTCATCCCCGGCCTGTACGCCGCCGGGGAGGCGGCAGGCTTCGGCGGCGGCGGCGCCCACGGTTACAACGCCCTGGAAGGGACCTTCCTGGGCGGCTGCATCTTCACCGGCCGGACGGTGGGGCGCTCCCTGGCGGGCAGGCTTTAGCCGGTCCGCGCCCGCGGCCGCCGGCCCCCCAAAGGCTGCGCGCCGCCGTCGTACTTCCCCGGACGCCGGCCAAGCCCCCGGAACCCGAAACCACAATCAAAAACTCAGCCGAGCGCCGCGCAGATGTCCGTGCTGGTTCCGTAGGTCTCCAGCGAGATGAAGGTTGACCCGTCAGCCTCAAGCTGGAATACCGTGCGTCCCTGATACGCATGGCTGCTGGGCCCCTCCGGGACGTCCCCGGGGAACAGGATAATCAGGGCGGAACCTCGGATGGTGGAGCTGTATGTGCCATCGGCGTTGGGGACCACAACCTGGCTCGAGCCGACGGAAGGGAGGACCAGCTGTTCCCCGGTGGTCATGTTGGTGAACGTCAGGTCGTAACCCCGTCCGGTGGTCAGAATGCGCACGGTGTTGCCGTTCTGGTCCACCAACGTCCTGATCTTCCCTTGAGCGCCGGAGCCTGCGACGCTCAGGGCGAAATCCGGACATGCGACCCCGGCGTCCAGGATTATGGGGCCAAAGTCCCCCAGGGGATCGTTCGGGACCGGCGGCACGGCGGTTGCAGCCGTGGGCACGGCCAGTACCGCGGCGGCAAGAAGGGCAATCGGAGCAAAGCGGCGAAGCGCAGAAAAACGCATGATGTCTCCAGGGGGATGGACGGCCGCACGGGCCGCCGGCAGGACAGGCCGGGCAACTAAGGGTTTGCCCTCGCCAAGGGATACCGCGGTGCTACACGGCGGAACGGCGTCAGCGGCCGGATCCTGCCCCCTTAGCAGCCCCAACGCAGCGCCGAAACAACTACGGACGCTTCCCCCTGCACCTGAGAGCCTACTCAGGGGCAGTAAGGAGTCAACCATCACTTCATCGCCCGGTTTCCGGCAGCACTCGATGCACGGGAGCCCTTGGTTAATCGGGTAAATTTAACGGAGGAATTGTTCGGCCCGCAGAGCCCGGTTCCAGCCCCCTCCTCCTTGAATGGAACACTCCCCCATGTCCTCCGCGACTTCCGCGCCGGCGACCCAGCGTTTCCCGCTGGCCGCCATGATGGTCCTGGCCACCATCGCCTTCACCGCCATCACCACCGAACTGCTCCCCTCCGGCCTGCTCCCCCAGATCAGCACCGGCCTGAACGTTTCCGAACCGGTGGCCGGCTACCTCGCCGCCGCCTACGCCGCCGTCATCGTGATCACTGTGGTGCCCGCCGCGCGGCTGCTCGGCAAGGTGCCGAAGCGGCCCCTGCTCGTGGCGCTGGTCCTGACGTTCACCGTCAGCAACGCGTGGGTGGGCCTGGCGCCGGACTTCACCTCGGCGATGATCGCGCGGCTGGTGGGCGGCCTCGCCCACGGACTGCTGTGGACCACCATGGCCCCCTACGTTGCCCGGGTGGTGCCGGCGGACAAGGTGGGCAAGGCCCTGGCCATCGTCTTCAGCGGCAATAGCCTGGGCCTGGCCATCGGCGCGCCCATCGGCACGGCGCTGGGCACCTTCCTCGGCTGGCGCACGGCGTTCCTGGCCCTCGCCGGCTTCGGCCTGCTCCTTGCCGTCCTTGGATTCTTCCTGCTGCCGTCAGTCCGGCGCGCCGCCGGCGAAGCCCGGCCCTCGCTGCGCGCGGCCATCGCCCAGCCCGGCGTCAAGCCCGTGGCCATCGCCTGGCCGCTGCTGGTCCTGGCCCACTTCGCGCTCTTCACCTACATCGCCCCCTACATCCGCGACGCCGCCCTGCCCGACTACGCCATCAGCATCTCCCTCACGGTCCTGGGCGTCTCCGGCCTGCTGGGCATCTGGATCGCCGGGCTTACCGTCGATTCGCACCCGCGCCGTTCGCTGCTGATTACGACGGCGGCAATCGCCGTCTCCATGCTGCTCCTGCCGTTCGTGGGCGGCAGCCTTGCCTTCGCGCTGGTGCTGATGACGGTGTGGGGCGCCGGGCTGGGCGCGATCGGTATCTACAACCAGTCGGCCATCCTCCGCGCCGGCCGCGAGAACAAGGACGCCGCGAACGGGCTCACGGTCCTGACCATCCAGCTGGGTATCACCATCGGCGCGCTCTACGGTTCGGCGGCCCTGGTTGTGGGCGGTGCGCTGCTGGTGCCGGCCGCCGCGGCACTCCCGGTCATCGCCGCACTGGTGATCGCCTGGGCCGGAAAGACGGCCGCCTACCCGCCAGGCTCGCGCGAGTCCGTCTGGAAGCAGCCCCGGCCGGTCAAGGAACGCGAAGGCACGCAGTAAGCCCGGCTGGCTCTGTCCCCGCCGCCCATAGGATGAGGCATGGACTTCGAGGACACGCTCTTGACGGTTGCGGGCGCGGGACTGATTCTGCTCATGCTCGCCGACGTCTTCCACACGCTGCTGTATCCCCATGGTTCAGGCCCGGTGGGCCGGACCATCATGCGGGGATTCTGGCTGCTGTCGAAGAAACTCAGGGGCGGGGCCTCCCCC
>DATCVX010000627.1:0-2931 GCA_036566705.1 Arthrobacter sp.
ACCGAATGCACCGCCGCCCTTGGCGTGCACTACGCGCTCCGGCACCCGCTCGCGGTTGAACTGGGCGAGCTTTTCCACCAGGTAGTGGTCGGTCAGGATGATGGCACCGTCGGCACCAACTGACTTCGAGTGCGCGTCGGACGTAACGGGCGCACCTGACTGGGTAGTTGAGATGGCAGTCATTTTTCTCCTATTTCTCTATTACTTGGGACGTTCAGAAGGAAGTTGTTGGGACTGCTGGCAGTCCTGGCAGATGCCCTGGTACATGACATCGGCGATCTGGATGGTCATGGGCTTGGCGTTCTCATCCCAGTGCGGGGTGAGGCAGGGCGCATGCCCGACGGCGCACTCCACGTCCTCGACACGGCCGCAGCTGATGCAGATCGCGTGGTGGTGGTTGTCGCCCACGCGGGTCTCGTACAGCGCGGGGGAGTGCGGCGGCTCAAAACGGCGCAGCATGTGAAGGTCGGTCAGGTCGCCCAGAACCACGTAAACGGACTGGGCCGTCAGCTCCGGGAGTTCCGTGCGCGCGGCGGCCAGGATGCTCTCGGCCGGGGAGTGGGGGTGGTGTTCGACGGCGGCCAGCACGGCCAGCCGCTGTTTGGTCACCCGGCGGCCGTGGGCGCGCAGGGCAGCAGCCCATGCTTCGTGGCCGCCAAAGTGTTCCGTCATGCCTCCATTGAAGCACTTATTATGAGTTCTTCACAATAAGGCTTGGCTAACCTCCGGCAGATCCAGGAATTCCTGCATGGGATTGACGGGTTCTCCTGCCGAACGTCCCAAGGCGTGGACTTCCAACGGCCCGCTGCCCGGCTCCGGCACCACGCAGCTCAGCCCGGTGACGCCGCGGCGTTCCGTCAGGCCCTGAAGGGAGCCGGCCAGTGCCAGCAGGTGCCCGGGTGTCAGGCCCGGTTCGCCCGACGCCGGCGCCAGCACAGTGTGGTGGGCGCCTGCCTTGAACCGGGGCGGCACCGCAACCAGTTCCGGAACGGCATCGCCGACGGGTGCCGGCTCCGCGGACTGCCGACCCGCCTCACTCTGGCGCTCCAGGGCCGAGCGGCGCAGGGCGGCGCGGAGGCCGCCGTCGTACTCCAGGAGCTGGTTCTCAGGGGCGGGCACGCGGCGTTGCGCGGGAAGGCGGAGCTGTCCGCCCGGAGTGACCGGCTCTCCGTCCCAGCGCCCGAACAGGTGGAAGGTGGGCGTGGAGGACTCGGCTTCCGGCTCGCCGATGGCCGCCCCGATGGGATGCCACTGATGGGCAAAGACCACGGTGCAGCGTTTGGCGCCGAGCACCTCGGCGAGGGCCTGCCGGGCCGCGTTGTGGCACAGGAGCCAGTCGGCGGCGGAGCGGAGATCGAAGGCGACGGCGGGGTTCGTGAGCCGAATGAGGAGATGGCCGGCGTTCAGGGCGGTCCGGGGCCGGGCAACCTCCCAGAACGCCGATGCAAAAAGTAGCCGCCTGGACAGATTCATAAGCAACTCCTTCCCCCGCCTGAGGATACCAAGCGTGTGACAAAACAGGGCACGGCCGCCCCACTAGGGTTGCAGGATGGGGAAACTGCTGGCCGATATCACACCGCTGAGGGAGAGCCCTGCCTTCCGCCGGCTCTGGCTGGGCTCCGCGGTATCCGCCGTCGGCAGCCAGCTCACCCTGGTGGCCGTGAGCCTGGAGGTGTACCGGCTGACTGAGGACAGCTTCTATGTGGGCCTGCTCGGCGTGTTTGCCCTGGTGCCGTTGGTCTTTGGAGGCCTGCTGGGCGGTTCCATTGCCGATTCCCACGACCGCCGGCGCGTGGCGCTCCTGGCCACCGCAGTCCTGTGGCTGACGACGGGCCTGATCGCGCTGCAGTCGTGGCTGCAGCTGGGGAACGTGTGGATCCTCTACCTGCTGGTGGCTTTGCAGAGCGCCGCGCAGGCCATCAACCAGCCGGCCCGGAGCGCCATCATTCCGATGCTGATCCGCAAGGAACTGCTGCCCGCGGCCAACGCGCTCAGTATGGTTTCCTTTGGCCTGGCCATGACAGTCGGACCGCTGCTGGCAGGTGTGCTGGTGGCGTGGGTAGGCTTCGGCTGGACCTACACGATCGACTTCATCAGCTTCGCGTTTGTGCTGTGGGCTGTCTTCCGGCTGCCAGCGATGCCGCCGGCGGGGAGTGCCGGGCGCGCCGGGATCCGGTCCGTCGTAGAGGGCTTCCGGTTCCTGGGCACGCGGCCAAACCTGCGGATGACCTTCATCATCGACCTCGTGGCCATGATCCTGGCCCAGCCGCGCGCGCTGATGCCAGCCATCGGTGCGGTGATGATCGGCGGCGGCGAGTCCACGGTGGGCATCCTGCTGGCCTCCACCGCCGTGGGTGCGTTCCTGGCCGGGCTGTTTTCCGGGCCGCTCGGCCACGTCCGCTGGCAGGGGAGTGCCGTGGTGTGGTCGGTGATGGGCTGGGGCGCCTCCATTGCGGGCTTCGGCGTGGTGGTGCTCCTGGCAGGCCGGACGGACGACGGCGGCGCCACCCTTTGGCTGCTGCCGGCGGCTTTGTGCTGTGCCCTGGCAGGAATTGCGGACTCCATCAGCAGCGTCTTCCGCAACACCATCCTGCAGGCCGCGACGCCGGACCACCTGCGGGGACGGCTCCAGGGCGTCTTCATTGTGGTGGTCGCCGGGGGACCCCGCGTAGGCGACCTGCTGGCCGGCGGCGGGACTAAGATTTTGACTGAGGGCTCGGTCCTGCTGCTCGGCGGCGTTTTATGCATTGCCGTGGCGTGGGCGGCCGCGCAGCTGCAGCCGGGCTTTCGAAAGTATGATGCCCGCAACCCGGTCCCCTAGAACGTGCCGGGCAGACGTGGAGGAGTGGACGTGCACAAGCATTACAACGGCCTGAAAACTGCGGCGCTCTTCGGCGTCCTCTGGGCTGTCCTGCTGGGCCTGGGCGGCCT
>DATCVX010000628.1:0-4832 GCA_036566705.1 Arthrobacter sp.
CCGTCGGCCAGCCCATCCCCTACGAAATCACCTCACACCGCGCCGGCGACCTGCCCGCCTTCTGGGCCGACGCCACCTCAGCCCTGGCAGACCTCAGCTGGTCCACCACCAAAACCGTCGACCAGATGTGCGAGGACCACTGGCGCTGGCAGAAGAACAACCCGAATGGCTATTCCGCCTAGGACGGCCGGGGCGGAGTCGCTCATGTCCCGTCCCGACCACGGCAGCCAGGCGGTAAAGTCGCTCCGTACCGCAGGGATCCGGGAGGTCGCGGCCGCCGCAAATGTGTCGACGGCCACCGTCTCCCGTGCCCTGCGTGGGCTCCCGCGTGTCTCCGCCGCCACCCGGCAGAAAGTCATGGCCGCCGCCCACAACCTTGGCTATGTCGCCTCCGCCGCGGCCTCTGAGCTGGCACGGGGACGGGGCAGCCAAGGGATGATCTCCCCGCGGGAGACAATCCTCGTTGTCCTGGGACCCGAGCAGGCAACAGCGCTCGGCGCGCAGACAGGCACTTCGCGGGCCGAGATCGAACAACTCGTCCAGTCTGTTGCGTGGGCACATGGGTTCAGCGTGTCGTTCGAAGCCTGCGATGACGCCGGAACGGTCGGCGCTGTCCAGGCAGCGGCAGCCTCCGCGGCCGGAATCATCATTGCCGCCGCCGCCTTCGAATACCGGGCAGCAGCAGCACTCCACGATGCCTTGGCCTCCACGCTGGCTCCGTCGGTCGAAATCCATCTTGGCGACAACCGCTGCCGCGGGATGCCAAACCACACCACCCTTCTTTCGTCCGCCTGCACGGTTGTGATCGCCGGCGCGGGCATCCTGGGCTACAAACTTGCCATCGAGTACCTGGCACAGGCCTCAGGGAATCGTGGAGATGGCGAACCGGCCGGGCGCGGCATCACTGCTCCGTAAGAATGCGCGGCAGGCCGTCCCAGGCGCTAGATTTGCATCCATGACTGAAGCCACCACCGCTGCCGGGCGCGGCACCATCCTCGTGATCAACGGCCCCAACCTCAACCTGCTGGGGACGCGCGAGCCGGAAAAGTACGGCACCTCCACCCTCGCCGACGTCGAACAGCTGGCCGCCACCGCGGCCGAGGCCCACGGCTTCACGGTGGAATGTGTCCAGTCCAACCATGAGGGTGTGCTCCTGGACGCCATCCACGCCGCCCGCGGCACCGCCGTCGGGATTGTGCTGAACGCCGGCGCCTTCACCCACACTTCTGTTGCCCTGCGCGACGCCCTGGCAGCGGTGCAGCTGCCCGCCGTCGAGGTCCACATCACCAACGTGCACCAGCGCGAGGAATTCCGGCACCATTCTTTCCTGTCACCGGTCTGCGCCGCGGTGATCGTGGGTGCCGGAGTGTTCGGCTACAAGCTCGCCATCGACTACCTGGCCGAAGCGCTGTAGCCATGGCGGCCGGGCCGGACCCGCAGCCTGCACCTGACGGGGCAGCTGTCCCGGCCGAGTCCCGCACTGCCGCGTGGTACCGGCACTTCGGGAGCGTGGAAGCGCCCGGCTCTTCTGCCTGCTACGCCACATGGACGCTGGGGATCGCCGAGGATGCGGAACTGATCGCCCGGATTGACCGGTGGCCGCACCACAAGCGCCAGCCCAATCTTCTGCTGGCCGCCGCGCGGTTCCTCGGGGCGCAGCCGGGCCCTTTTGCCCAGTTCCGCCACTTCCTTGAGGCGCGCTGGGACGAGGTCAGCAGGATTGTCCTCACCCGCTCCACGCAGACCAACGAAGCCGGCCGCTGTGCCACGCTGCTGCCCTCGCTGGCGGCCATCTCCGTGGCCGAGGGTAAGCCGCTGGCGCTGCTGGAGGTGGGCGCCTCGGCGGGGCTGGTGCTCTACCCGGACCGGTACGGCTACGAGTACGACGACGGCACAACCGTCTCCCGGTTATCTCCCGGTCCGGACGGGGCCGCTGCGGCCCCCGTCCTGAAGTGCGTCACGAGCGGCGCGGTTCCCGTGCCCGCGGCGCTCCCGCCGGTGGCGTGGCGGGCCGGGATCGACCTGAACCCGCTGGACGTGGGTGATCCTGACGACGTCGCGTGGCTGGAGGCGCTCGTGTGGCCGGAACAGGAGTTCCGGCGTGCGCGCCTCCGGCAGGCCGTGGCCATCGCCCGGCAGGATCCGCCGCTGCTGGTTGCCGGCGACCTGAACGAGCAGCTCCTGGACCTTGCTGCCCAGGCACCGGCGGACACTGCGCTGGTGGTGTTCCACAGCGCCGTGTTGGGTTACCTGACTGCCGGCGGCCGGGCCGAATTCCGGCGGACCATGCTGCAGCTCGCGGGCGACCGGGGCGTCCATTGGCTGAGCAACGAGGGGCACATGGTCATCTACCAGGAGGACGGCTCAAACGTGGTCCCGGAAGTGGACCCGCAGCGGATCCTGGGCCGATTCCTGCTCACGCACAACGGCAGCCCTGTGGCCATCACAGGACCCCACGGCCAAAGCCTCGAGTGGCTCTGATGCGATAGGCCCTAAGCCAAGGCGGACAGGGCTCGTCCGAACGACCCGCTACTTCTGGATGCACTGCCCGGACGAGACAGGGGCGCTGAGCCCCGGCGCCTGGGATGCGACCGGGTTGAGGCCGTCCATGGTGATGGCGAAGCCCATTTCGGCGTCGGACGTTGCCTTGGCAAAGATCACACCGGCCACCAGGCCGTCGGTGGTCAGCAGCGGCCCGCCCGAGTTGCCGGGCTGGATGTCGCCGGCGAGGCGGTAGATCTCCTCGGGTGCCGGGCTGTTTCCGTAGATGTCTGGAACCAGGACTGTGGTGATGTCCTGCACAGTGGCCGGTTTGGACTGGAACGGACCCCCGTGCGGATAGCCGGCGAAAGCAGCCGGGCTGCCGTTGGGCAGGTCAGGGCTCAGGGCCAGCGGTTCCGCGGGCAGCCCGTCCACCGCCAGGACGGCGAGGTCGTGCCTGGTATCAAAGTAGACCACGCGTCCGGGCATGGCGCTGCCGCCGGGGACCTCCACCACGGGCTGCGACACGCCCGCCACGACGTGGGCATTCGTCACAACCCGGCCGGGTGACACGACGAAGCCGGTTCCGGTCTGGTTCTGACCGCATTCAAAGGCGGTGCCGGCGATTTTCAGCACTGATTCGGCGGCGCGGTTCAGGGCCGGTGTGTCAGTGCTGGCGTTGGGAACCGCTACCGGCTGCCCCTGGTCGAGGCCTTCCAGGAGGGTGGGGATGCCGTTGCCGATCACCGTGGAACGCAGCTGGGCCATGGTGGCCTTCACCGGCGTTGGAGTCAGCCCGTCGATGAACCGGATCACCTTCGATTCGGCCAACTGTTGGGACACCAGAGGGACGCCGAGGGAACTGACGCTGAACGCGAGCATGGACATGACCAGCGCCGAGACGGCAACGTTCACTGCGCCGCCCACCAGCCGGTCCACGGCGCGCAACGGCTTGATCCGCACGGCGCCGCGGATTTTGCGGCCGATCATGGTGCCTGCCCCGTGCCCCACGGCCATCAGGACGACGGCGGCCGCCACAATAGCGGTCAGCCTCCACCCGGAATCATCCACGAAGCCGCTGACGAGGGGCACGGCAAAAAAGGCAGCCACGGCGCCGGCGGCGAACCCGGCAATTCCGCCCAATGTCACCAGGAACCCGTTACGCAGGCCATAGCCCAGGTACGACAGCAGGGCCAGGATCAATACCAGGTCCAGAACAGTCAAGCCAAACACCAAGGCTCCTTATAAACGGTTGAACCCCAATTCTAGTGGCGCCGGCTGACAATATTCTGTGGGGTCTCCACAGCCTCGGAATCCTGACCCGCATTTCGGGGAGCACCGTCCGGACGAGGCCCGGACGAATGCTTCCATGGGTGACGTGCACGGCCCAAAAGGGCTTCCGGGCCGGTGCTTCAGGGCGTTTCAGCTGCCAAGTACGTCACAGAACCTTGAAAATTCTGAAACAATGGCACAAGCGCCACAGCCGACACTTTTTATTCAGGAGATTTCATGGACATCGAGGTACTGCGCCGAGCACCCCTTTTCGCCACGCTCGACGACGAGGCATTCCGTCTGCTGACGGACGAGCTGACCGAGGTGGACCTTTCCCGCGGGGCTTCGGTTTTCCGCGAGGGCGACCAGGGTGACCAGCTCTACTTCATCGTCTCCGGCAAGGTGAAGCTGGGACGCACGTCCCCGGACGGCAGGGAATCACTTCTGGCCATCCTCGGCCCGGGCGAGCTCTTCGGCGAAATGGCCCTCTTCGACCCGAGCCCGCGTACAGCAACTGCCACGGCAGTCTCCGAAACCCGCCTGGCCGGGCTGAAGAACGAGAGCCTCAACACACTGCTCCGCACCCGCCCCGAGGTTTCAGCCCAGCTGCTGCAGGCCCTGGCCCGCCGCCTGCGCCGCACCAACGACTCCCTCTCGGACCTCGTGTTTTCGGACGTACCCGGCCGCGTGGCCAAGGCGCTCCTGGACCTGGCAGACCGTTTCGGCCGCCCCGCCACGGACGGCGTCCTGGTGGCGCACGAGCTCACGCAGGAAGAACTGGCACAGCTGGTGGGCGCGTCCCGCGAGACCGTCAACAAGGCCCTGGCCGAGTTCGTCCAGCGCGGCTGGCTCCGCCTGGAAGCCCGCGCCGTGGTGATCCTGGACATGCAGCGCCTCCGCCAGCGCTCCCGCTAAACACCCACCAACGCATATGCAGAAGGCCGGCCCGGGGAATCGGGCCGGCCTTTCTGCTTTAACCACCGGCAAACGCTCTCTCACATTCTGCAGCTTTTCCCCACACGCTCTCTCACTTTCTTAAGGAAAGTGAGAGAGCGTTGCCCAAAAACCTGCAGGAAGTG
>DATCVX010000629.1:0-1679 GCA_036566705.1 Arthrobacter sp.
ACGGCGTCTTCGCCAACGCCAAGCAGGGCACCCTCTGGATCGACGCGTCCAGCATCCGCCCCGACGTCGCCAAGCGCCTCTCCGAGGACGCCGTAGCAGCCGGCATCCGCCCCCTCGACGCCCCGGTCTCCGGCGGCGAACAGGGCGCCATCAACGCCGCTCTCTCCATCATGGTGGGCGGCGAGGCAGCCGACTTCGAGGCAGCACAGGACGTCCTGAACGCCGTCGGCAAGACCATCGTCCACGTGGGCCCCTCCGGCTCCGGCCAGACCGTCAAGGCAGCCAACCAGCTGATCGTGGCCGTCAACATCCAGGTCCTCGGCGAGGCCATCGCCTTCCTCGAGGCCTACGGCGTGGACACCGACGCGGCCCTCAAGGTCCTCGGCGGCGGCCTGGCCGGCTCCAAGGTCCTGGACCAGAAGGGCCAGAAGATGCTCGACCGCAACTTCGACCCCGGCTTCCGCCTGGCCCTCCACCACAAGGACCTCGGCATCGTCACCTCCGCCGCCCGCGAAGCCAACGTCGCCGTCCCCCTCGGCGCCGTCGTCGCACAGCTCGTCGCCGCCACGGTCAACCAGGGCGACGGCGGCCTCGACCACTCGGGACTCTTCAAGCAGGTCCTCAAGCTCAGCGGCCGCGAGTAACCCTCACGCAGCGAAGCCGGCCGCCCCGAAACGGGGCACATTGACACGGACTCGCCGGCCGCCGTCGTAATTTTCGACGCCGACTCCCCCAAACTGCCCCGCGACGGTTCGCAGGGCTACTTCAGCACACCCAAAATCAGCCCGAATGGGCCCCCAAAGTTTCCCCAAGGAGCACACCATGAGCAAGATGCGTACCGTTGATGCAGCGGTTGCCATCCTGGAAAAGGAAGGCGCCATCGAGGCGTTCGGCCTGCCAGGCGCGGCAATCAACCCCTTCTACTCGGCCATGCGGGCCCACGGCGGCATCCGCCACACCCTGGCCCGCCACGTCGAAGGCGCCAGCCACATGGCCGACGGGTACTCCCGGGCCAAGGACGGCAACATCGGCATCTGCATCGGCACCTCCGGCCCCGCCGGCACCGACATGATCACCGGGCTCTACGCAGCCTGGGCCGACTCCATCCCGATGCTCTGCATCACCGGCCAGGCCCCCGTTGCCAAGCTGCACAAGGAAGACTTCCAGGCCGTGGACATCGAGTCCATCGCCAAGCCCGTCACCAAAATGGCCATGACCGTCCTGGAACCCGGCCAGGTTCCGGGCGCCTTCCAGAAGGCCTTCCAGCTGATGCGCTCCGGCCGTCCCGGCCCGGTCCTGCTGGACCTGCCCATCGACGTGCAGATGGCCGAGATCGAATTCGACATCGACACCTACGAGCCGCTGCCCATCGAGAAGCCCAAGGCCAGCCGCAAGCAGCTGGAAAAGGCCCTGGACATGCTGACCGCCGGCGAACGCCCGCTGATCGTGGCGGGCGGCGGCATCATCAACGCCGGCGCCTCCGAGCAGCTGGTGGAACTGGCCGAGATCCTGAACGTTCCCGTCATCCCCACGCTGATGGGCTGGGGCTCCATCGCGGATGACCACCCGCTGATGGCCGGCATGGTGGGCCTGCAGACCTCGCACCGCTACGGCAACGAGAACTACCTGCGCAGCGACTTCGTGATCGGCATCGGCAACCGCTGGGCCAACCGCCACAC
>DATCVX010000630.1:0-2140 GCA_036566705.1 Arthrobacter sp.
ACCGGCTGCTGCTCTCGCATTTCGGACCGGAATCCGCGCAGCCGATCGAGCGGGTGGTGCTCTTCGGCAGGCCCACCCTGTCCCGGCCGGTGGCTTCCCTGCTGGCGCGTGCGGACGTGCCGTCGGCGCTGTACCAGCCGGTTCCCGTGGCCTGGTACGAGCCCGGCCGGCGGACCGAACTGCCGCTGGAAAGCCTCGCCGACCTCGCCGATTTCGCCGGCCGGGGCCCGTCCGCGTGGCTGGATGCCTGGCTGCTGGCCGGGTCCGCGGCGCAGCATGCCCTGGACCAGGTCCTGGCTGGGGAGGCCGCCGCCACCGGGCCGTCCGTGGGGGCCCTTGTGTGGAGCCACTCGAGGGGCCAACTCGTGCTCGGGTCCTCCAACGGCATCCGCGACGTCGACCTCGCCGGCCTGCCCGCCGCCGAACCGGCGGCCACTGTTTACGCCAGCCGTGGCCTGTCGGGGATCGACGGCACCACCTCCACCGCCACCGGAATCGCCCTCGGCGGCCGCCAGGAAACCACCCTCCTACTGGGCGACGTCACCTTCCTGCACGACGCCGGCGGCCTGCTCCTCGGCCCAGGGGAGGCCGAACCCGCGCTCCGGATCGTGGTGCTCAACGACTCCGGCGGCGCCATCTTCGACCTGCTCGAGCACGGGGCCGTACGCGAATCGGGAACCTACGGAGACGCCGTCGAGCGCCTCTTCAGCACCCCGCACACCGTGGACCTGGCGGCACTCGCCGCAGCGTACGGCGTCGGGCATTGCTCGGTAAGTACGACGGCGGCACTCGCCGAAGCGCTTGCCCGGCCGATCGAAGGCCGCAGCATTGTCGAGGTGCGGACTGACCGGGTTGGCCTGCGTGGACTGCACGCCCGCATCAAGGCAGCAGTGGCCGCGGCAGTCGCGGGAGTCCTGGCGGGCTAGAGGCGCGACACATGCGGACATCCGCGGCCATTTCGGACATAGGCGCCTCGGGTCCAGGGGGCAGATGTCGGAAATCGGGGCGTCCGTGCGTTGTCCACATGGCACGAGCGCCAGCTATCCCTCCGCGTTGTTGCGGGGGAGCATCATGGAATGGACCCAACGCCCCTGATTCTCAGCAGCGACCTGGCACGGCTCGGACAGGACAGTAGGCAATTGGCGCGGCGGGCCGCCGCCAAGGATCTTCGGCGGATCCGGCAGGGAGTCTACGTCGCGGCAAAGGATTGGGATGCGCTCAGGACGTGGGAGCAGTATCCGCTGCTGGTCAAGGCGGCCGCGGCAACCCTCCGGAGCCCTGCAGTATTCTGCCGTGAGTCCGCGGGGGCTGTCTGGGGCATCCCGTTGTTGGGTACACACCACACGGTTCACGCATTGACGGCCGACGGCGGCGGCGGACGTTCGCGGGCTGGCGTTCGCAGGCACCACGTGGACTTCGCTTCGGTGGACGTCGAGCGGCGGCACGGCCTGCTGGTCACCGCCAGGGTGCGCACAGTGCTGGACCTGGCCGCGTTCGGGTCCTTCGAGCAGGGGGTTGTTGCTGTTGACCACGTCCTTAAAGCGGACCGGGTCCAGCGGCTCCGGGCACTCAGAAAGCCGGAACTGGATGCTGGCATCGGCCCGGACTTCAGCACCGCTGCAGCACGGCGGATCCGTGCGGTACTCGACTTTGCTGCGCCGGACTCAGGATCTCCGGGCGAGTCGCTCAGCCGTGCCTACATGTACATGGAGGGTTTCAAGCTGCCGCAGCTCCAGATCGAAATTCGGGACAGGACCGGTCTGGTTGGATACCTGGACTTCGAATGGCCCGAAGATGGGCTCGCCGGTGAATTCGATGGGATGGTCAAGTACCAGAAGGCTGAGTATCTGAATGGCCGGACGCCGTCGGATGTAGTAGTCGCGGAGAAACGGCGGGAAGACCGCATCCGGGCAACGGGTCGAAAGGTCATCCGCTGGACTCGGGCTGAGCTGGCGGACCGCGGAACGTTTGCGGCGTTCCTGGACGGAGCAGGGGTGCCAAGGACGCGGTTTGCTGCCTGCGCTCCGGACATCCGCTACGGAAACGGACAGCCGCCACGCGGGTCCACGTAGCGGCTGTCCGAATTCGGCGCGGAAACCCGCGGCTTAAGGAGTGGGCCTATTCCTCGATCTCGATGTGC
>DATCVX010000631.1:0-4230 GCA_036566705.1 Arthrobacter sp.
GGCGGGGATCGCGCACGAACTGCTCACCCCGGCCGAGGCCTCGGCGCGCTGGCCGCAGATCGCCTTCGACACGGAGGTTCTCTGGCACCCGGACGCGGGGGTGATCGACGCCGAGACCGCCGTCAACGCCATGGTGGAGCAGGCGGTCAGGCACGGCGCGCGGCTCCTGACGGGATGGTCCCTGCAACAGCTGGACAGGACCGCCTCCGGCTACCGGCTTCGCTCGGTTGCGGGGGAAACGTTCGACGCCGGAAACGTGGTGATCAGCGCGGGCGGCTGGCTGCCCGGGCTGCTGGGGGAGTTGTCCCTTCCGTCGGGCTTCCTGGCCGGTCTCCCCGAAATCACGGTGCGGCAGGAGCAGGCGTTCCACTTCCGCTACAAGGACTACGACGGCGGCGCTGCCGCCGGCTCTGTTCCCGGCGCATCCTGGCCGACGTTCATCCACAAAAGGGCGGACATCCAGGTCTACGGCCTTCCCGGCGGACGGGACGCGGACTTTGCCGGGCAGAAGGTGGCCGAGTACAACGGCGGCCGCTTCCTCCCCAGCGCCGCAGCGCAGACCGGGGAAGTGGACCCCGCCAACCGGAGCCGGGTGGTGGACTACGTCCGACGCTTCCTGCCCGGCCTGGACCCCGCTCCGTACGCCGAGACCACCTGCCTGTTCACCAACACGCCCAACGAGGACTTCATCATCGACCGGGTGCACAACCTCACCATCCTCTCGCCCTGCTCGGGGCACGGCGCGAAGTTCGCGCCGCTGATCGGCCGGTGGGCGGCGGACCTGGCCACCGGAGCAGGCAACGTCCCGCTGCGTTTCAGGACCGCGACGACGGCGGTCAGCGGCCGCTGACCGCGCACCAACTACTCCATCCATCTCGAGAAACGGAACCCCGTGACTGCCACCAGCCCTTCCACCGTCCGGCCGACCCAGGCGGAACCACCGCAGCCGCCGGTGGCGCATCCTTCAGCACCGCAGCTGCCATCGGCTGAGCCGCCCGCCGCCACGGTGAGCGGCCTGCTCCGGGACATTGCCGACGTCGGCCGCGACAGGACCCGGGGAGGCTACTCGCGGCCCGTGTTCTCCACTGCCGAAACGGAGCTGCGGAGCTGGTTCATTGCGGAGGCCGGGCGCCGCGGGCTGGATGTCCACACGGACCAGAACGGCATCATCTGGGCGTGGTGGGATACCGCGACAGGTACGCGGCGGAACGCCGTGGTCACCGGCAGCCACCTCGATTCGGTCCCCGGCGGCGGTGAGTACGACGGACCGTTGGGGGTCGCCTCGGCCCTGATCGCCGTCGACGTCCTCAAGGCCCGGGGCCTCCGTCCGCGCCGTCCCCTGGCCATCGCTGTGTTCCCCGAGGAGGAAGGATCGCGGTTTGGCGTGGCCTGCCTGGGGTCGCGGCTGCTGACTGGCGAACTCGATCCGGACAAGGCCCGCCGGCTCAAGGATCCCGACGGGAACACGTACGCGGACGTAGCCGCCGCCAGCGGCCAGGATCCGCGGCTTATCGGCGCCGACTACAAGGCGCTGCAGCAGCTGGGCGTGTTTGTGGAGCTGCACGTTGAACAGGGGAGAGGCCTGATCGACCTCAACCGGCCGGTGGCCATCGGGTCATCGATCCTGGGCCACGGCCGGTGGAAACTGACGCTCACCGGTGAGGGCAACCACGCAGGCACCACCCTCATGAAGGACCGGAAAGACCCCATGATCGCCGCCGCCAAGGTCATGGTGGGCATCCGCGACACCGCCCGGAAGTACCGTGATGCACGGGCCACCGTGGGGCGGATCCAGCCCGTCCCCGGCGGAACCAACGTGATCGCCTCCCGCGTGGACCTGTGGATCGACGTGCGGCACCCGGACGACTCCGTCACCGCGGCGCTGGTGGAAGCGATCGGGCTCAACGCCCAGGTCATGGCGGCCGAGGAGGGCTGCACCTCCAGCCTCAGCATGGAGTCGCTGAGCCCGACGGTGCGCTTTGATGCCGGGCTGCGGGACCAGTTGCAGGGGTTCCTTCCCAACGCGCCCGTCCTGGACACGGGGGCAGGGCACGACGCCGGGGTCCTCAGTTCGCAGATTCCCACGGCGATGCTGTTCATCCGCAACCCCACGGGCGTTTCGCATTCTCCCGATGAGCTGGTGGAGGACTGGGACGCCGAGGCAGGCGCCGTAGCGCTCGCGGACTCGCTGGCAGGTTTGTTGGGTGAGGCGCGCGCCATCGGATAGGCGCGGGGTGGTGGTTTCTGCCGCCTTGGCCGGCTCAGCCGACTCAGTTCCGGACGCGGTACGTCATCAGCACGCAGCCGCCGTCGATGGCGCGTGATTCCGTCAGTTCGAGGGCTATGCGGCGTGTCTGGGGCCTGAAGAACGGGACGCCGGAGCCCAGCAGGACCGGATGAATGTTGAGGCTGACCACATCGATGGCGCCGGCTTCGAAGAGCGACGCCGCGAGCTCGCCGCCGCCCATCAGGAAGATTCCCTTTCCGGGCTGCTGCTTCAGCCGGTTCACGAACCCGCCGGCTGCGGAGGAGACAAGCTCGACACCGTCCGGCGCCTCGGGGAGCGTGCGGGAGAAGAGGTATGTGGTCACCGGGGGAATTCCGCTGAGGTCCGGGGCGGTCCCGTCGCCTGCGGACTCCTCGGCGCTGAAATCCTGCCCCGCCGAGAACTCCCAGGTTTTCCGGCCCATCAGGACGGTATCCACGGTTGACCAGTATTGGCCCATGAGTTCTTCCACGTCGGGGCTGAAATAGAGCCAGTCGAACGATCCGTCGCTGCCGGCGATGTATCCATCAAGGCTGCACGCGGCGCTGTAGGTCACGGTACGCATCGTTATTCCTTTCACCCCCATGCCCTGTAAAAACAGTAGGCAGTGTGCTGTGCTTTGGCTATGGCGGTGCCACCTATGATGGCTCCTATGACCAATCACGCCGCGGAGGAAACCGACGCCGCGCCCACCGAAGCCGTCTCAGGGAAACTTGAGCAGGTCATCGCCACGCAGGTCCGGCACTACCGCACGGCCAACGGCTTGTCCTCGGCGGAGCTCGCTGCCCGGACGGGCCTGTCCAAGGCCATGATTTCGCGGATCGAAACGGCAACCACGTCGTGCTCGCTGACAACGCTCCAGCGGCTGGCCGACGGCCTCAAGATTCCTGTCACCGCGCTCTTCCGCGGGGCCGACACAGACCGTGACGCCACATTCACCAAGAACGGGCAGGGCAGCCTGACCGTCCGCAGCGGCACGCAGCACGGCCACGAGTACCGCGTCCTGGGCACGCTCAAGGGCCGGACCGACGCGCTGGAACCCACACTGGTCACGCTCACCGACGCCTCCGATGTTTTTCCGCTGTTCCAGCACCCGGGCACGGAGTTCATCTACATGCTGGCCGGGAAAATGGTTTACGGGCACGGTGCCTACGAGTACACCATGGAAGCGGGGGACTCCCTCCTGCTGGACGGCGAGGGCCCGCACGGGCCGCTGGAGCTGCTGGACCTGCCCATCAAGTTTTTGGCCATCTCGGCCAAGTAACTGCGCAGTCTGGTCCTGCGAACGCTGACCCTGCGCTCGAGTCCGGCGGCGGACCGCCGGTTTCCTGTATCCAAAGTACGTTGGAGAGACGCGTGAAACTGGCGTGCCCGTGACCGAAACGTCGATTTAACCGGCCGGAAACCCACCGCGAAACTGCCGCCATACAGTTGGAACCAGACGGCAATAGCTGCCCTCCGATGAACGTGGTACTGACTCCGCGTCCCTCCTCCGGAGCGGCTCTGACGGGCAATTTCCGTTCTCTCTTCGCATCACGAAAGGGGTTTCCTATGGATTCGGGAAATGTCGCTTGGATTCTGGCCAGCTCTGCGCTGGTCTGTATGATGATCCCCGCCCTGGCCCTGTTTTACGGGGGCATGGTGGGGTCTCGTCGCATTCTCAACATGATGATGATGTGCTTCGGCGGCGCGAGCCTGGTGGCAGTGCTCTGGGCGCTCTTCGGTTACTCAATGGCTTTCGGAAATTCCGTGGGCGGCCTGGGACTCATCGGGGACATTACGGAATTCCCAGGCATGGGGCAGCTGCTGGCCGCGGATGAGGCAGCTTCCATTCCGGTGATTCTGTTCGCCGCATTCCAGCTGTTCTTCGCCTGTGTCACCACGGCCCTGGTTGCGGGAGCGGCAGCCGGACGTATGAAGTTCGGCGCCTGGATGCTGTTTGCCGGAATCTGGGCAACCATCGT
>DATCVX010000632.1:0-1541 GCA_036566705.1 Arthrobacter sp.
ATCCGGCCGTGGGCGCGTCCGTGCTCATCCGGGCCTTCAGGACGGCATACTCCGCAACGAATTCCTCAGGGCAGGACTCTGCCCAGGCAACCATCCTGTAGTTCCCCGCATGGGCGGACGCCTCTGCCTCAAGCATTTCCAGACGCTCGGTTGCCACAGGCAGCGTGAGGCGGCTGGACCTCTCCACCTGCTCCAGCTCGTACCCGGCTGCGGACGCGAAGGCGGTTGAGGCCTCGTCCCGCGGGAGTCCGCCGGCCCCTGATTTGGCCGGAAGCAACCCGGCCGAACGCTCCACCAGCTCCAGCGGGATCTCGCAGTACGCGTCAAGGGACGTCCTGCCCCGCCCTGCCGCGACTGACTCTGCGTACTCCAGGAGCTGGCGACCCCACCCCCGCCGCCGGTGCGCAGGGGCCACCAGGACATCGATCCCGGCGGTGTTGGTGTTCTCACGCAGCGGCAGGGTGACTGAACATATGCCCACCAACTCCCCGCCCAGCCTCGCGATGTAGACGTGCCGCTCCTCATACACATTGCCCCGCCAGAATTCCACGGCCTCGGACGCGGTGGCGCAACGGTCCAGGTTGCCCCACTTCTGAAGCTCGTGGGCTTCACGGAGGACCTGGCAGGCCTGGAAGTCCGCCGCACTGTCCGGGCGTCCCCCGCCGCCGGAACTGCCGCCGACGGGCGTTTCCGGGAACTGAACGGCGGTGATGGCCAGGTCGGTCATGCCCCCAGCCTAGCCATCGGGGCGATTTAGTCGAGGGAAGGGGTTAAGCACAGGGACCGCCCGGCGCAATGCCGGACGGTCCCTGTGTATGCCGGACGGGCCGGCAGGCGCTGTTGAGGATCAGACCTCGGTCAGTACCTTGGTGACGTTGGGGTCAACGGAGATGCCCGGACCGAACGTGGTGGCCACGGTGGCCTTCTGGATGTAGCGGCCCTTGGAAGCGGACGGCTTCAGGCGAAGGACCTCTTCCAGTGCTGCTGCGTAGTTCTCGGCCAGCTTGATGGCGTCGAAGGAAACCTTGCCGATGATGAAGTGCAGGTTCGAGTGCTTGTCGACGCGGAAGTCGATCTTGCCGCCCTTGATGTCGTTAACTGCCTTGGCGACATCCGGGGTGACCGTGCCGGTCTTCGGGTTCGGCATCAGGTTACGGGGACCCAGCACCTTACCAAGACGGCCAACCTTGCCCATGAGGTCAGGGGTGGCTACGGCTGCGTCGAAGTCGGTCCAGCCGCCGGCGATCTTTTCGATCAGGTCATCGGAACCAACGAAGTCGGCGCCGGCAGCGATTGCTGCCTCTGCCTTGTCGCCCGTTGCGAAGACGAGGACGCGGGAAACCTTGCCGGTGCCGTGGGGCAGGTTGACCGTGCCGCGGACCATCTGGTCAGCCTTACGGGGGTCAACGCCCAGGCGGAAGGCAACCTCAACGGTGGCGTCGAACTTGGACGGGTTGGTGTCCTTGGCGAGCGTCACTGCCTCGAACGGCGCGTAGAACTTCTCCGCGTCGATCTTGGCGGCTGCTGCCTCATATGCTTTG
>DATCVX010000633.1:0-6887 GCA_036566705.1 Arthrobacter sp.
CAACCGCCAGGCGCGCATCTTCCGCCTGTACCGTCCGCGCGTTGAGCCGGACGGCGGCTTCGAATTCGGGTCCTCGGCGGGCGTCCAGCTGGAGCTGTGGAGCTTCGAGGGCGACCAGCTGATCCTGCCCATCGAAAATTCGCTCACGCGCCGCACCATGCTGACCCAGGACGCCGTCAGGGGAACCGTTGAACGGTACGGGCACAGCTGGCCCACCATCGAAAACATGTTTGCTGACCACGCCAGCGACATCAGCTTCGACATCGATCTGGTGTTCTCCTGGGTTGACGGCAGCTCGCCCGAGTACATCGCCGCCCGCCGCGCCCAGCAGCAGGGCGTGGTTCTGGGCGAAGGCGACGACCACGAAGCCCGGTTCCGGCAGATCAACGAACTGAAGTACGCCCTGCGCTCGGTCTACATGTTCGCGCCCTGGATCCGCCGCATCTTCATCGCCACCGACTCCCCCGCGCCCCAGTGGCTCGCCGAGCACCCGTCCGTCACCATTGTCCGGAGCGAAGAATTCTTCTCCGATCCGTCGGTGCTGCCCACGCACAACTCGCAGGCCGTGGAATGCCAGCTCCACAACATCGAGGGACTCTCAGAGCACTTCCTCTACTCCAACGACGACATGTTCTTCGGACGGCCCGTCGGACCGGACATGTTCTTCACGCCCGGCGGCATCACCAAGTTCATTGAAGCCGAGACCCGGATCGGGCTGGGCGACAACGCTGCCGAACGCAGCGGCTTCGAGAACGCCGCACGCGTGAACCGGAAGCTGCTGTGGAACCGTTTCGGCCGGATCACCACCCGCCACCTGGAGCACACGGCGGCGCCGCTGCGGCGCAGCGTTGTGTCCCGGATGGAGCGCGAGTTCCCGGAGGAGTTCCGCAAGACGGCGGCCAGCAGGTTCCGCGCCGCTGACAACATCTCTGTGACCAATTCCTTCTACCACTATTACGCGCTGCTGACCGGCCGGGCGGTGACCCAGACGGCCGCCAAGGTGCGTTATGTGGACACCACTGCCCGGGCAGGGGTGAACTACCTTCCCAAGCTGCTGGCCAAGCGGAACATGGACTTCTTCTGCCTCAACGACGGCAGCTTCCCGGAAGTCCCCGCCGACGAGCGGGCGCAGCTGGTGACCGGGTTCCTGGAGAAGTACTTCCCCATCAAGGCGCCCTGGGAGATCTGAGGCCCTGCAGGATCTGAGCGACGCAGGTCCGGCTAGATGCGGGACCCCAGGCCGAGTTTGGCGGCTGCCACAGTCTTGGCCTTCTCGGGGATCCGGATGCCTGCAGCGGCGAGCCGCTCGGCGGTCTCCTCCGGTGCCACGTACTCCCCGACTGTGGGTGCGCTGCCCAACGGGACAACGGAGTGCACAATAGTGTGCTCATACACGTGGACCAGGTTAAACGCCTGGCCGCCGTCACGGCCCCGAGTACCGCCGACGGCTACGTTGAGGTCCTGGGTGTAGCAGGTCGCGGAAGCCACGGAGACCGGAATTCCGCCGAAACTTGCGGTGGTGGAATAGTGCAGGTGCCCGGCGAGAATCGTCCGGACATCCGAGTTGCGGACAACGGCCTCCAGTTTGGACTGGTCGCGTAGTTCCACCAGCACTGCCAGGTCCAGGACGGACGGGACCGGCGGGTGGTGGAGCGCCAGGATGGTGCCGTCGGGAGCAGGGGTTTCCAGCTCCCTGGCCAGCCAGTCGAGCTGTGCCTGGCTCAGTTCGCCGTGGTGGTACCCCGGGACCGAGGTGTCCAGGGTGATCACCCGCAGGCCGTTGATGAAGTAGCTTCGGTCCACGGGGGCGTCGTTTGCCGGTTCGTCGAGGAGCCCGGTCCGAAAATTGGCGCGGTTGTCGTGATTGCCCATGGCCCAGATGACTTTTGCGCCCATGTCTTCGCAGGCAGGTTCCACGATGGCCCGCAATTTTGCGTAGGCGTCGGGATCTCCCTGGTCTGCGAGGTCACCCGTGAAGATCACGGCCTCGGGCCTGGCCCCGGACGCCCTGACTTCTTCGAAAAGCTGGATGAGCCTGGCTTCGCTGTCTACAGCGCCATAAAGGGGATCTGGACCCCCCATCATGTGGGGGTCGCTCAGGTGGAGAAGGAAGTGGCGTGGCCGGGGGTGTTCGGCCTCGATGTGCTCCATTGCTGCCTCTGTTGGTCGGTGGGAAACGGCGTTTCCCTTCTACCCTTCAGTAACCTTTATCAAACCAGATGATTGGCAAATTTTGGGTAAATTGCCGCGGCCAAGTTGGAAAAAGGTAAAAGTTTTTATTGGCCGGAAAGCCCAAATAGACCGGCTGGACCGGCAGTCGCCGCCAATGCCGATTCGATGGCATCAATGACTTCTGCGGAGTCGGGTTCGACGGTTGGGGCGAAGCGTGCCACCACCTCACCCGCGCGGTTCACCAGGAACTTCTCGAAGTTCCATTTCACGAGCCCCGGCAGCACGCCGGTCTTGAACTTGGTGAGCTCCGCATACAGCGGATGCTGCTCCTTGCCCCGCACATTGGCCTTAACAGTGAGCGGGAAGGTCACGCCGAAATTCCGCTCGCAGAACTCGGCGATCTCGCTGTCGCTGCCGGGTTCCTGGCCGGCGAACTGGTTGCACGGGACTCCAAGGACTTCAAAGCCCCGGTCCCGGAACTTCTCGTACAGCGTCTCCAGTCCGGCGTACTGGGGCGTGAACCCGCAGTTCGACGCCACGTTCACCACCAACACCACGTTTCCGCTGAACCGGCCAAAGTCAGTCTGGGTGCCGTCGTTGAGGGTGAGCGGGATCGTGTACAGGTTGGTCACAGCGCCGTCCTTTAAAGGTTGGTTATGCAGGTGATTCGTTGCCAACCATCAAGGGTACGGGTGCAGTCTGGGAGTTTTCTGTCAGTCCTTAGGGCACGGGTTCCGTCGCCGTGGGCGTTGGCCCCGGTCCCGTGGGCGTTGACGCCGTTGCCGTGGGTGTTGCCGTCGAGGACCCGGTGACAGTCGGCGGTGGCTCGGGCACCGCAGTGGTTGTCAGGGCTGGCAAGGACGGCAACGTCACCAAGGGGGTGGGCGCCGGCAACGGCGGCGTGGTCGCCGTGGGCAACGGCGTCGTCCCTGTGGGCACGGGTGTCGGGGACGTGGTCGTCTGCGTCGGCGTGGGGGTCGGCGATGCCGTCGTGGGTTCAGCCGTTGGGGTGCCCGTCGGCGAGGGTGTTGCGGTGGGCGACGCGGACGTCGGCGAGGGCGTCGCCGTCGGACTCGCTGTTGGTGCTGCCGTTGGGGTTGGTGTTGCCGTTGACGTTGTGGTCGGGGATGCTGTGGCGTCCGACGACGGCTCTCCAGTTTTGTCTGCCCCAGGGGTGGGAGACGGGACAGCAGGCTCCGGCGCCTCAGACAGTTCCGCTTCGCCGTTCAGGACGGTGTGGCTGTTGTCTGTGGCCACCGGGATGGCCCAGCGCTGCGCCGCAGACGCATCCGGGGCCTTGCCGTCGTAACTGACCATGACCAGGTCCTCCAGCTTGTCGACCTGGCGGATGGGGAGCAGCGTCCAGTGCAGGGGGCTGGTGTGCTTGCCGTGGAGGATGGTTTCGAAATGCAGGTGGCAGCCGGTGGACCATCCGGTGGTGCCCACCCGGGCAATGACCTGGCCCACCTGGACGGAGTCCCCCGCCCGGACGGCGATGGCCTCCAGATGGTTGTACGTGGTGATCAGCCCGTTGCCGTGGTCGATTTCCACGCGGTTCCCGCCGCCCCACGGATGCCAGCCGGCGGCCCGCACAACACCGGCGTCAGCCGAATAGACCCTGGTGCCGCAGGCCGCAGCATAGTCCTGGCCGAGATGGAAGTCCCCTGCAGCGCCGGAGAGGGGACTGATCCGGTAGCCGAAAGGCGAGGTTGGCCTCAGCACTTCCAGGGGTGCCATCAGTGACCCTTCCGGCGGGCGCCTAAGCCCGTCGGAAGCGACGTTGAGCTGGGCGTGCCCGTCCTTGGCGACAGTGGTGACGATCGTCCGGCTGAACGGGACCAGCGCCCGGCTGTCCGTCAGGAAGCCACCCGGGAATCCGGGAAGCGTGACGCTCCCGGCGGGCGACGCGGGCGTGTCCGGTGGCGCGGGTGTTCCGGGAAACCCCAGGGCATAAAAGGACATGGCGGCAACGGCGGTCGCGGCCAGTGCGCGAACGGCTGCCGCGCAGGGGCCGGCAGGATCCTTGTCGCGGCCGGATCCCCAATGATTGCCCACTAGTTGACTCCCGGGTTGGCCCGCCAGACCCCAGATCTCCGGACGGACTTACCCTCTCATGGGACCACAAAGCCGGGAGCCTGTGAACCCCCGGATCAGCACTGCTGCGGACATTATGTGGATCCGTGTACGGTGCCCGCCGCAGGCCGGGTGCATGGGCAAGAATGGTGGTATGCGCAATCTCCTCCGGGAATGGCAGGGCGAACTCAAACGCGTGTTCACCGGGAGCCCTGACGTGCTGCCCGGCTGGGTGCCGCGGCTGGCCGAGGGGAACGACGCCGGCTATCACCTGCCAGGCTCAGCCGTCTGGGCGGTGCACGGTTCCATGACCCCCATCGTCGCCGGGATCCGCGCGCTGCTGATGCAGGCGCTGCACCCCGCTGCGCTGGCGGGAATCCTTGAACACTCCGACTTCCGCGAGGATCCGCTCCGCCGCCTGGCGCGCACCATCCGGTGGATCTTCACCGTCACCTACGGGTCAAGGGCCGACGCCGACGAAGCCTCCGCCCGGGTCCGCCGGCTGCACGAACCCGTCCACGGCAGCTACAGTGACGCGCGCGGCGCCGAACGGAGTTACTCAGCCAATGATCCGGAGGCCGCCCGCTGGGTCCATCTGGCCTTCGTGGATGCGTTCCTCACAGCCCACAAAATCTGGGGCGGTCCCATCCCCGGCGGCCCCGACGCCTACGTCCGCGAGTGGGCCCAGGCCGGGCTGCTGATGGGCGTACAGGATCCGCCGCTCACGGAAGCCGACATGCACCGGCAGTTGGACCGTTGGTACGACAGCGGGGAACTCCTGGCGGACAGCAGGGTCGCCGAGACAGTCGAATTTATCCGCAACCCGCCCCTGCACCCGCTGTTGCGCCCGGGCTACCGGATCATTTTCGCCGCCGCGGTCTACAGCCTCGAGCCGAAGTACCGCCGGATGCTGGGACTTCGGACAGCGCGGATTGGCCCGTTGCCCGTTCCGGTGAAGCTGGCAACCAGGGTGACTCTCGGCGTCGTGCATCTCGCTCTTGGGCGCGGCCCCGGGCCCAGTGAGCAGGCCGCCCGGCAGCGGCTGCTCAGGCTTGGGCACACGCCGTTGTGACCGGGATCAAAATGCAAAAACCCGGCCCTGACAAGGTCAGGACCGGGTTTCTGGCTGGCGGAGAATGGGGGATTTGAACCCCCGAGGGCGTTAACCCAACACGCGTTCCAGGCGTGCGCCATAGGCCGCTAGGCGAATTCTCCAGCTGCTTCTGAATCAAAAGCAGATACTAGACTACCTGAACTTTTCAGCAACGCCCAATTGGCCTCAGGAGGGCGCCGTTAACGTCAAAATGGACGCCCCCAATGCGTCCATTCCTCCGGAACACCGTTGAGCTGCCGGGTCCGGCCCTCCAGCCAGGCCCTGCAGCTCACAACCTTGAGATTGCCCCAATCGGTGTACATACCCATGATCAGGCCTGTCCGCCGGATTAGCAATGAAATGTGGCCCCGTTACCTCCCCCTTAATCCGGCGGCTTTGGGACGATGAAGCAATGACACAGCTGCACACACTGGTGGCCTACGTTCCCCGGACGCACACGCAGGCAGTCCTCGCCGCGATTGGCGACGCCGGGGCCGGCCGGATCGGCAACTATTCGCACTGCTCCTTCGTCACAGCCGGAACCGGGCGTTTCACTCCGCTGGACGGGGCGGCTCCCTTTGTCGGGGACGTGAACCGGGCCACCGAGGTGGCCGAGGACAGGATCGAATGCGTGGTCGGGGAGGCTCTGCTCGACGCCGTAGTGCTGGCCTTGCGCGCCGCCCACCCCTACGAGGAGCCCGCGTTCATGAGCTGGCCGGTGGACGGCTGGCGCGGGTAAACCAGCGGGGCGCCGGGGCGGTCACCCCCGCGTGCCGACCTCCTCAAATCTTCGGGTAAACTTATCTGCGGCCCCTCATGTGGCGTCATCCTGTTGAACTCCCCCAGGACCGGAAGGTAGCAAGGGTAGACGGGCTCTGGCGGGTGCATGGGGGGTCTTTACTATTCCCCCACAGGGCGGCAGACTGTCAGCCCGGATTGGTAGGGTTTTCTCTGTGACTGTTACAACCGCCCTTTACCGCAGATACCGTCCGGATTCCTTCGCAGACGTTATCGGGCAGGAACATGTCACCGAGCCGCTGATGACGGCCCTGCGGAAAAACCGGGTCAACCACGCCTATCTCTTCTCCGGCCCCCGCGGCTGCGGCAAGACCACGTCAGCCCGCATCCTCGCCCGCTGCCTCAACTGCGCGCAGGGCCCCACCGACACTCCCTGCGGCGCCTGCCCCAGCTGCATTGAACTGGCCCGCGGCGGCTCCGGATCCCTGGACGTCATTGAGATCGACGCCGCCAGCCACGGCGGCGTGGACGACGCCCGCGACCTCCGCGAGCGGGCAACGTACGCTCCGGTCCGCGACCGCTACAAGATCTTCATCATCGACGAGGCCCACATGGTCACCTCGGCGGGCTTCAACGCCCTGCTCAAGATCGTGGAAGAGCCGCCGGAACACATCAAGTTCATCTTCGCCACCACGGAGCCGGACAAAGTCATCGGCACCATCCGTTCCCGCACGCACCACTATCCGTTCCGGCTGGTCCCGCCGGAGCCGCTCATGGCGTACCTGGAACTGCTGTGCCGGCAGGAGAACGT
>DATCVX010000634.1:0-5382 GCA_036566705.1 Arthrobacter sp.
GGATTCACGCGCCTGGGTGGGCTGGCAAGGTGCCGGCATCCAGCTGGCGGCCTTCGACGTCGCCCGTTCCTACTCGGTGCACCGGAAACAGTTCGGCAAGGAGCTGGCACGCTTCCAGCTGATCCAGCAGCAGCTCGCCGAAATCCTGGGCAACGCCTCCGCATCGCTGGCACTGATGGCCCAGCTGGCCAGGATCCAGGAGGACGGCAAACTGGAAATGGTGCAGGCGGCCATGGCCAAGTCCACCTGCACCAGGCTGGCGCGCGCGTCCGTGGCGATGGGCCGCTCCATCCTGGGCGGCAACGGGATAAGCACGGATTTCGAGATAGGGAAACTCTTCGGCGACGCGGAAATCCTGTACACCTATGAGGGCAGCTACGAAATCAATTCACTGATTGTGGGCCGCGGCGTCACCGGAATGTCCGCATTCGTTTAGCTGCAAACGCGAAAACTCCCCCGCCAGTGCGAAAAGCACCAATGGGGGAGTTCCCTTGAGACGTTACAGCGGGCGGATGTTCTCTGCCTGCGGGCCCTTCGGACCCTGGGTCACATCGAATTCGACCTTCTGGTTCTCGTCCAGTGAGCGGTAGCCGCTGCTGGCAATTGCCGAGTAGTGCGCGAAAACGTCAGCGGATCCGTCATCCGGAGCGATGAAGCCAAAGCCTTTTTCGGCGTTGAACCATTTAACTGTGCCTGTTGCCATTGCTATTGCTACTTCCTTTGTAACCCTTTTCTGGTCCTGCTCCAACGGCAGGCAGATGGCGGAGATTATCCCCCGCTGTCTCAAACCTAGGGGGCGGACGGTGGGCGTGCAATAGCTGCCGTCATCAACTATTCAAGCTGTAACCTGCCGGAAATGCGCTCACGGCCTCAGCAGCACCTTGATGGCACGGCGTTCGTCCATCGCCTTGTACGCTTCTGCCGCTTCCTCAAGCGGCATTTCGACGTCGAACACCCGGCCTGGATTGATGCGGCCGGCCAGCACGTCGTCGAGCAGTTCGGGGATGTAGGTGCGGGCGGGCGCCATCCCGCCGGACACCGTGATGTTTTTGTCGAACAGGTAGCGCAGCGGTATTTCGGCGCCGCCTGTGGGCACCCCCACGAAGCCAAGGGCGCCGCCGGGACGGACCGAGTGCAGGGCCTGTTCCATGGATTCCTTGGTCCCGACGCATTCGAGGACCGAGTCGGCGAGCACGCCGCCCAGGAGGTCGCGGACCTTCGCCACGCCCTCGCCACCGCGTTCTTCCACGATGTCGGTGGCGCCGAATTCGCGGGCAATGGCCTGCCGGTCGGCGTGCCGGGACATGGCGATGATCCGCTCGGCACCCAGCCGCTTGGCGGCCAGCACGCCGCAGAGCCCCACGGCGCCGTCACCTACCACCACAACGGTCCGGCCCGGGGAGACCTGGGCGGAGAGGGCGGCGTGGTGGCCCGTGGCCATGACGTCGGACAGGGTGAGCAGATTCTTTCGGAGGGCGTCGTCGGGTTCGGCCGCCAGCGGAACCCTTACCAGGGTGGACTCGGCCAGCGGAACGCGCACCGCCTCGCCCTGGCCGCCGTCGATCTTCACCCCTGAGTCGTCCCGGCCGCCCCAGCCGGCCAGCCGGGCGCACGCCACGGTGACGCCGTTGCGGCACTGCGGGCATTCGCCGCAGCTGACCACAAAGGGTGCGATGACAAAGTCGCCCGCCTTCAGCTCCGTGACGTCGGCACCCGTGCTCTCCACGATGCCGATGAACTCGTGGCCGATGGCGGTGGGACGGCGGGTGGGCTTGACGCCGCGGTAGGGCCAGAGGTCCGAGCCGCAGACGCACGACGCCGTCACCCTGACCACCGCATCGGTGGGCAGCTGGACCGTTGGATAGTCACGGTCTTCCACCCTGATATCGCCGGGGCCGTGGATGATGGTGGCACGCATAGCTGCTCCTGTCGGGCATGGACGAAGGGGAATACCGAGTCTAGCCCCGGCCGCTAGCGCATGCCCTCCCGGCGGATGGCCGTGGCGATCGCGGCGGCCCGGGTCTCCACGCCGAGCTTGGCGTAGATGTGCGCCAAATGCGTTTTGACGGTGGCCTCGGAGATGAACAGCCGCTGGCCCAGCTCCCGGTTGCTGAGCCCCTGGGTCAGGAGGCTCAACAGCTCAGCCTCCCGCGGCGTCAGGACCTCGTCCGGGTTGCGGAGCTGCTGGAAGAGCCGCGAGGCCACGGGAGCACTCATCACGCTTTTCCCTTGCACTGCTCCGCGGATGGCGGTGAAGATTTCGTCCGGGGAAGCGTCCTTGAGCAGGTAGCCCATGGCCCCGGCGTCCACCGTCCGGACGATATCCGCGTCCGAATCGTAGGTGGTGAACACCAGGATGGCCTGCCGGCCGTTGCGCTGCCGCAGCTGCCGGATGGCCTCGATCCCGTCCATTCCGGCGCCCATGGCCAGGTCCATCACCACCACCGCAGGCGAATGCTGTTCCACCAGCTCCAGCGCCTCCTCGCCGGAGGCAGCCTCGGCCACCACGACAAAGTCAGGCTGCGTTCCCAGCAGCGCCTTGAGGCCGCTCCGGACCACCAGGTGGTCATCCACCAGGAGCACGCTGATGGTAGTCATGCGTCGTCCCGGTTTCGTTGCTGTGGCCCGGCGGCCGGCAGCTGTGCGGCCACGACGGTCCCTTCGCCGGGTGAACTTTCCACCGAGAATACCCCTCCCAGTTGCTCCACACGCTGGCGCATGGCCCTCAGTCCGTAGCCTCCGGCGTCCGACGGCGGTGCTGCCGCCAGCGGATCAAAGCCGGTCCCGTCGTCGTAAATGTCCAGGGTGACGGAGTCCGGGAGGAATCCCAGCGTCAGGGTTGTGGTGGCGGCGTGTGCGTGCTGCTGGATGTTCGCGGAGGCGCTCTGGACCACCCGCAGCAGGGTGTGCCGGACCTCGGCCGGGACGTCCCGGGGCTCGCCGGTGACGAGGAGCCGGGCCTGCGGGACGTACTGCGCGGCAGCCTGGTGCAGCGCCTCGGGCAGCGGAGACGCCTCGAGGCCCGGGGCGGCGAGCTCATGGACCAGGCTGCGGGTCTCGGCGAGGTTCCGGCGCAGCAGCTCCGCAGCCTGGGTGAGCTCCTGGCGCGAAGTTTTGCCTGGCCACGAACGGTCAGCGGCCTCCAGGAGCAGCAGGCTGCTGGCCAGGCCCTGCGTCACGGTGTCGTGGATTTCGCGCGAGACGCGTTCGCGTTCGGCGATCGTGCCGGCCCGGCGCTCGCTGGCCGCCAGCTGCCCCTCTGCCAGCGATACCTCGGCATGGAGGCGCCGCTGCTCCGCGGCGTCATGCTCGATCCGGTCATAAATCAGGGTCAGCATCGCGCCGACTGCCAGCGGCCCCAACAGCATCGCGAGGTCCGTGCCCTCGCTGAGCCGGAACAGCCCGACGGCGGTGGCGGCCGCCGTCGCGCCCGCCGCCACGTAGCCCTCAGCGCCTCGAAAAGCGGTGCGGCACAGGAAGAAAATCGCAAAGGAGCACCACGCAAAGCTGGGTGCGGCGATGACCAGGGCTGCCCAGACGGCCACAAATACGAGCATCCATACTGCCCACGGGCGTCCCTGCCGGGCCAGGACGGCGATCACCGCATACAGCGCGAACACCGCTCCTGCCAGTCCGAGGACCAGGAGGTTGTCCGGCAGGCTGTGCCGCATGGCATAGCGGACGGCCGAAGCCACGAGCAGGACAGCGAAGCCCAGATGGACGGCGGCATCGATCCGGCCGAGCCGGCTGGCTGCCGGGGCAGGGTGGGCAGGCCGGGCGGATCCTGTGGTCAGGGTTTCAGGGGGAGTGGCAGGCGAGGGCATGGGGTCCGGTTCAGGTCAGAGGAGTTCCTCTCCCATGCTATTTCCCGCACCGTTGCTGGTCTCTCAGCCTTTTGGCTGATGGTGCTGGCCTTCCGGGGGAGAGGGGCGCAGCCGAAGGCCCGATGTTTGTTCCGGCGGGGCTGGACAGGATGGATGGAGCCGATGCCCGTTCCAAGGGATCCCATCATCGTGAGTCCATCAGCATGAGGAGAACACCGTGAAGAAGTCCAACAAGATTGCCGCTGCCGCTGCCGCCGGAGCATTGCTGCTGACCGGAGGGCTGACCGCCGCAGCCAACGCCGGAACCAGCCAGGCGGCCGCCCCGGCCGCGGTGCCCGCCGTCGATATCCCGCAGGCACCGGAAACCGTGGTGGCGCAGAACCGCATCAGTGTTGGCGCCTCGTCCGATGCCGTCAGCGCAGCCCTCGCCAAATGCCAGGCGGACAAGCTGCCGTTCGTCACGGTGGCCCTCGTGGACCGGTTCGGAACCGTCCAGGCGGTCCTTCGCGGCGACAACGCCGCCGAGCACACCATCGAGGCTGCCAAGCAGAAGGCCTACACCGCGGCGGCTTTCGGTGCGCCAACGAGCGAGCTGGCCAAGCGCATCAACGGCAACGGACCCGGCATCGCCGACCTCCCCGGCACTCTGTTCCTCGCCGGCGGCGTCCCACTCAAGGTCAACGGCGTCTCCGTCGCGGGCATCGGTGTGGGCGGCGCCCCCGACGGCAACCTGGATGAAGCCTGCGCCACCGCCGGCGCCGACGCCATCGCCGCGCTCGCAGCCGGTCCGGCCAAGTAGGCTCGGCCCCGTGAGGCGGTTCAGGACCTGGCGGTTGAGGACCCGGCGGCGGGCACGGGGTGCGGCACCCCTGCTGATTCTGGCGGGCGGCATGGCAGTCTGCCTCGCGGCCTGCCAGGGGAATTCCGGTGAGGCACCGCGGGTGGAGGCGCCGCCGTCGTCCGTCCTGGCAGGTCCTGAAACGTCCGCTCCCGCCATTTCCGCCCCGCCTGCTCCCACCGCTGCAAACACCACGGGGCCGGCCCTGTCCGCCGAGGCGCAGACCCTGCTCGACCAGGAGCTGGTGGCCGCGGCGAAGGCCAACAACGTGGCGCTGGTGGGTGAGCTCATTAGCCGCGGCGGCAACGTGAACGCCAAGGACGCCATCCAGGACTCCGCGTTCCTTTACGCAGGGGCCGAGGGGTTCAACGAGGTCCTCCGGCTGACGCTGGCGGCCGGCGCCGACGTCGCCAGCACCAACCGGTACGGCGGGACAGCCCTGATCCCGGCCAGCGAACACGGCCATGTGGAGACGGTCCGCATCCTGCTGGCCGCAGGTGTGCCCGTGAACCATGTGAACAACCTGGGCTGGACCGCCTTGCAGGAGGCCATCCTGCTCAACGACGGCGGGCCCAGGCAGCAGGAGGTGGTCCGGCTACTGCTGGAGGCAGGCGGGGATCCGGACATCCGGGATCCCCAGGGGCGGACGGCCCTGCAGAACGCAGAACGGCTGGGCTTTGTGGGGATTGCCACCCTGATCCGCGCCCGCTAGCCGCCCTC
>DATCVX010000635.1:0-5203 GCA_036566705.1 Arthrobacter sp.
CTTGGCTTCGATCAGGTTGTACATCAGCGGCTGGGTCATCGAGGGGTCATCGCCCTCGTTGTGCCCGCGGCGCCGGTAGCAGACCATGTCGATGACAACGTCCTTGTGGAACCGCTGGCGGAACTCGTAGGCGAGCTGGCCAATACGGACCACGGCCTCGGGGTCGTCGCCGTTCACGTGGAACACCGGTGCCTGGATCATTTTGGCAACGTCGGTGGAGTACGTGGAGGAACGCGAGGATGACGGGGCAGTGGTGAAGCCCACCTGGTTGTTGACCACGATGTGGATGGTTCCACCGGTGCGGTAGCCGCGCAGCTGGGACAGGTTGAGCGTCTCGGCCACAACACCCTGGCCGGCGAAGGCGGCGTCGCCGTGGACCATGATGGGCAGCACGGGGAACGACTCACCCTGGTCCAGGCGGTCCTGCTTCGCCCGGACAATGCCTTCGAGCACGGGGTCGACGGCTTCGAGGTGGGAGGGGTTGGCTGCCAGGTAGACCTTGGTTTCCTTGCCGTTGTCCGAGGTGAACGTGCCCTCGGTACCCAGGTGGTACTTGACGTCGCCGGAGCCCTGGACCGAGCGGGGGTCCTGGGTGCCTTCGAACTCCCGGAAGACCTGGGCGTAGGTCTTGCCGGCAATGTTGGTGAGCACATTGAGGCGGCCGCGGTGGGCCATACCGATGGCAACCTCGTCGAGGCCGTCGTCGGCGGCGTCGGACATGATGGCGTCCAGCAGCGGGATCAGGGACTCGCCGCCTTCAAGGGAGAAGCGCTTCTGACCCACGAACTTGGTCTGCAGGAACGTTTCGAAGGCCTCGGCGGCGTTCAGCTTGGAGACAATCCGCAACTGCTCTTCGCGGCTGGGCTTCGAGTAGGGGTGCTCGAGCTGGTCCTGGAACCACTTGCGCTCGGCCGGCTCCTGGATGTGCATGTATTCAATGCCCGTGGTGCGGCAGTAGGCGTCGCGGAGGACACCGAGGATGTCGCGGAACTTCAGCTGCGACTTGCCGCCGAAGCCGCCCGTGGGCCACTCGCGGTCCAGGTCCCACAGCGTCAGGCCATAGGTCAGGACGTCCAGGTCCGGGTGCTTCCGCTGGACGTATTCGAGCGGATCGGTGTCCGCCATCAGGTGTCCACGGACGCGGTAGGAGTGGATCAGCTGCTGGATCCGGGCCACCTTGTTGATCTCGTCAGCCGGGTCCACCTGCTTGTCGGCGCTCCAGCGGACCGGCTCGTAGGGGATCCGGAGGGACTCGAAGATCTCATCGTAGAAGTTCTGTGCGCCGAGCAGGAGCTGGTGGACCAGCTTCAGGAATTCGCCGCTGCCGGCACCCTGGATCACGCGGTGATCGTAGGTGGAGGTCAGCGTCAGGACCTTGCTGATGGCGTTCTGGGCGATGATCTTCTCGCTGGCGCCCTGGAATTCGGCAGGGTAATCAAGCGCGCCGACGCCGATGATGGCCGCCTGGCCCTTGGAAAGGCGGGGCACCGAGTGCACGGTGCCGATGCCGCCCGGGTTGGTCAGGGACACGGTGGTCCCCTGGTGGTCCTCGGCGGTCAGCTTGCCGTTGCGGGCACGCTTGATGAGGTCCTCGTAGGTGTGCCAGAACTCGGAGAAGTTGAGGGTTTCCGCCTTCTTGATGTTCGGGACCATCAGGAGGCGGGTTCCGTCGGGCTTGGGCATGTCGATGGCGATGCCGAAGTTGACGTGTGCCGGCTGGACGGCGACAGGCTTGCCGTCCACTTCGTCGTAGTACACGTTCATGGACGGGAACTGGGACAGCGCACGGATGACGGCGTAGCCGATCAGGTGCGTGAAGGAGACCTTGCCACCGCGGGCGCGGGCAAGGTTGGAGTTGATGACCACGCGGTTGTCGATGAGCAGCTTGGCGGGGATGGCCCGGACGCTGGTAGCGGTGGGCACCTCGAGGCTGGTGACCATGTTCGTGGCAATGGCTTTGGCCGGTCCGCGGAGGATGGACACGACGTCCTCTTCGGGAGCGGTGGGCGCCTTGACGTTCTTGGGCAGCTGCGCCGGGATGGGCTGCGAGCCGGTGCCGGACTCGGTCTTTCTTCCGCCATCGCGGGCAACCGTGGCGGGAGCCTTCTTGACGGCAGCGGGGGCGGCAGGTGCCGCAGAGGCGGGCGGGGCCGACGGCGGAGCGGGCGGGGCTGCAGCCGGCTGCGCTGCCGGTGCCGCGGGAGCCGCATTCACGACCGGCATTTCCCTGGTTGCGGGGTGGGCTGTGGCTTGCGCCGAATTTCCGTTGGAAGAAGAACTGCTGCCCGAGCCGAAGGATTCAAACAGCGGCCACCATTTGGCGTCGACAGCGTTCTTGTCCTTTTGATACTGCTCGTACAGTTCGTCAACGAGCCACTCGTTTCCGCCAAATTCCTCTGGTAGACGGTGGCTAGGCTGCTCTGGCACTTGAAATACGCCTCTTCCATGAGTTTGATTTCTCTCCGGCCCACGGTGCCTCAGCACTACGTTTCAACCGGTCTCTGCGTCCTCTGAACCCAGACCATTGCCAGTCTAGTGAGCATCTTGTGGTAACTGCCAATAAGGGTGACCCAAATCATGAAGTGACGCGCAGAATGCCAAATATGGCGGCGGCGGCCCTTGCCGGAGGCTGGCGGATGCCCATGCCTGTGAACCCCGCCGGAGGCACGGATCCGCTCCTGTAGACTGAAATTCTTATGGACAGTAAATCTAGGTGCCGGCCTGGGGGCTGTCAGCGGAGCATGAAGTACAGCACCGCGCAGCCGACCCGCCGAGCCGGCAAACCCCGAACACGCGCCCATCACACTCCGTCGCTCCACGCCTCCGGAGCCTTCAAGGAAACAGCGTCCGCTTCGGCGGACCATCCTCCGCCGGGCAGTCTGCCCCGGATCCATCCTCTAAAAGTGACCTGCGCCACCAATCCGCCCCAGCATTACCGGGCGGGATGCTGAATGGAGTGGTTGCTCCTCGCGGCAGGACTCCTGCTGATCGCCGGCACCGGCTTCTTCGTCGCCGTCGAATTTTCCCTTATTGCCCTGGACCAGGCCACTGTCCAGCGCGCGATCGACAACGGTGATACCCGTGCCGTTCCGCTGCTCAAATGCCTGAAGTCCCTTTCCACCCAACTCTCCAGCTGCCAGCTCGGCATCACGCTTACCACCCTCCTGACCGGTTATGTCATGGAACCGTCCGTCGGCAAACTCCTCGAGGGGCCACTGACCGCCGTCGGGATTCCAGAAACCGCGGCCGCGTCCGTCTCCCTGGTCATCGCGATGGTGCTGGCCACCCTGCTGTCCATGCTGCTGGGCGAACTGGTGCCCAAGAACATGGCCATCGCCCTGTCCTTCCGCGTGGGACGGGCCCTCGCCAGGCCGCAGCTGATGTTCACGGCCATCTTCAAACCGGCCATCGTGGTCCTCAACGGGTTCTCCAACAAGGTCCTCAACGTCTTCGGCCTTGAAGCCAAGGAAGAGATTTCCGGCGCCCGGACCCCTGCCGAACTCGCATCCCTCGTGCGGCGTTCCGCTGCCATGGGAACGCTCGACGCCGGCACTGCCAACTTCGTGGCGCGGACACTGAACTTCTCGGCCCGGACCGCGGCGGACGTGATGACCCCAAGGATCCGCGTGGAGACCATCGACGCCGACCAGCCTGTTTCGGACATCGTGGACGCCGCGCGCCGCACGGGATACTCAAGGTTCCCGGTCATCGGCGAATCGGCCGATGACATCAGGGGCCTGGTCCACGTCAAGAAGGCGGTGGCGGTTCCCTCCGACCGCCGGCCCAACCTGGAAGCCGGCGCCATCATGACCGACGTCCTCAGGGTCCCGGAGACCATCCACCTCGATGCCCTGCTGGCGGAACTGCGCGAGGGAAACCTCCAGCTCGCCGTCGTCCTCGACGAGTACGGCGGAACCGCCGGCATTGCAACCCTCGAAGACCTGGTCGAGGAGATCGTTGGTGAGGTGGCAGACGAACACGACAAAGTCCGGCCCGGACTCCTGCAGAGCGCGTCGGGGGACTGGTACTTCCCCGGGCTCCTGCGTCCGGATGAACTGTCGGAGCAGATTCCTGGCCTGACTGTTCCCGACGAAGCGGCCTACGAGACGGTGGGCGGCTACGTCATGAGCGAACTGGGCCGCATCGCCGACGTCGGAGATACCGTTGCGGTGGGCGGCGGAACCCTCAGCGTGACCCGCATGGACGGGCGCAGGATCGACAGGATCTGTTTCCACCCGGCCGCGCCCCACACTAACGCTGAATCTGCCCCGAATGACAGGACGGAACGATGAGTGACTGGGCCGGGCTTTTCTGGCTGATCGTCCTTCTGCTGGGCAACGCGTTTTTTGTCGCTGCCGAGTTCGCGGTGATGTCGGCCAGGCGCAGCCAGATTGAACCCCTGGCCGACGCCGGTTCTAAGCGGGCGCAGACCACCCTGCGGGCCATGGAGAACGTTTCGCTGATGCTGGCGTGCGCCCAGCTTGGCATTACAGTCTGTTCGCTGCTGATCCTGCTGGTGGCCGAGCCGGCCATCCACCACCTGCTGGCCGCCCCGCTCGAAACCGTTGGACTGCCGATGGAAATTGCGGATGTGGCGGCGTTTGCCGTTGCCCTGATGGTGGTGACGTTCCTCCACGTGACCTTCGGTGAGATGGTGCCGAAGAATATCTCGGTATCCGTGGCTGACAAAGCGGCACTGTTCCTGGCGCCGCCGCTCATGTTTGTTGCCCGCCTGGTCAGGCCTGTGATCGTGGCACTGAACTGGTCGGCCAACCACATCCTCAAGCTCCTCCGGATTGAACCCAAGGATGAGGTGAACTCGTCCTTCACCCTCGAGGAAGTCCAGTCGATTGTGCAGGAGTCCACGCGCCACGGGCTGGTGGACGACGACGCAGGGCTGATCACCGGCGCACTGGAGTTCTCCGAACACACGGCGTCGGACATCATGGTGCCGCTGGACAAGCTGGTCATGCTGAAATCGGCCACCACGCCTGTGGAGTTCGAAAAAGCCGTGAGCCGGACCGGATTCTCCAGGTTTCCGATGTTGGATGATGACAACATCATCTCGGGCTACCTCCATGTGAAGGACGTGCTGTCCATTCAGGAGGCGGACTATCGGCACCCTATTGCAGAGAGCCGGATCCGTTCGCTGGCTAACCTCGCCCTGGGCGACGAGATCGAAAAGGCGATGTCCGTCATGCAG
>DATCVX010000636.1:0-9126 GCA_036566705.1 Arthrobacter sp.
GGCGGCGCCGTGCCGGATGAGGTGGCCGAAGAACATGCCCGCACCGACCGCGACGCCGGCACCCTCCTGGTCCGCGACGCCGGCGCGGCGAGCGACACACGCTGGCTGCAGCAGCGCCAAGACATGCCCCGGCTCATCCGCGCCGGGCGGCACATTGCCCGTTCCCGGCGCTACCTGCGGGACTTTGCCGTCGAAGTTGAGCCTGGGGGCCTGGTCGAGGCGGTGCGCAAGCAGGCGCGGGCCGGCGACGGCTGGGTCAAGCTGGTGGGGGACTGGATCGACCGCGACGCCGGCGACCTCGCGCCGTCGTTTCCCGACGCCGTCGTCCGTGACGCCGTTCAGGCGGCGCACGACGAGGGCGCCCGGGTGACCGCACACTGCTTCGCCGAAGACACCCTGGACCAGATGCTCGACGCCGGCATCGACTGCATCGAGCACGCCACCGGACTGCTGCCCCGCCACCTTCCGCGGCTCGCCGGGCAGGGCGTGCCCATTGTGCCGACCTTGATCAACATCGACACCTTCCCGGACATCGCCCGCCAGGCCGAAGCCAAATTCCCGCGGTACGCCGCCCACATGCGGGCATTATGGGAGCGCCGGGCCGAACGGGTACTGGAAGCATTTGAGGCCGGCGTGAAGATTTATGCCGGGACGGACGCGGGAAGCGTCATCCGGCACGGGCGGATCGCCGACGAAATCCTGGCGCTGCACAGGGCGGGCCTTCCGCCGGCGGCGGCGCTGGACGCAGGCTGCTGGGGCGCGCGGCGCTGGTTGGGTGCTGACGGGATCTCGGAGGCAGCCAGCGCGGACGTGGTGGTCTGCCGGGAAGACCCCCGGCGTGTGCCCGCCACCGTCGCCTCGCTCAGGAACGTTGTGTTGCGCGGAGAACTGATCCGCTGACGGTTGAAGATCACACCGGCGCCACTGGGAATAAATTGAAGCTTCAAGTAATTTAGAAGAGTAGAGGCCACCGAAACCCGGCGGCCACCGGACCGGGAGTTTTCGATGACCGCAGAATCCACCAGCCAGGACCTTCTACCTGCCGAGCTCACCATGGGCACGGTGATGCTGAAGGTGGGCAACATGAAGCTCATGACCGACTACTACCAGCGCGCGCTGGGCCTCGACGTGGTGGCCGAACAGGACGGCGGCCTCTATCTGGGCCGGCTCGGAAGGCCGCTGGTCCATCTCGCCGCCGGTCCCGGGCTGAACCTTCCCGGCAGGGGCGAAGCCGGCCTGTTCCACACGGCCCTGCTCTTTGGGGACCAGGCAGCCTTGGCGGCCACCGTCGCGTCCGCGGCCCAATACGAGCCGCGCTCCTTCACCGGCAGCGCGGACCACCTGGTCAGTGAAGCCTTCTACTTCAACGATCCGGAGGGCAACGGCATCGAACTCTACTGGGACCGGCCGCGCAAAAACTGGTCGTGGAACGGGACTGAGGTGGTCATGGACAGCCTGGCCCTGCCTCCCCAGCGCTACCTGGAGCAGCACCTCACCCAGGAGTCGGTCGAGGGCCAGCAACGGACAGCCGCGGGAGTGGGGCACGTCCACCTCCAGGTCGGCGACGTCCATACCGCCCAGGACTTCTATGTGGGAACGCTGGGGTTCGAAAAAACCGCAGGCTGGCACGGGCAGGCGCTTTTTGTCTCAGCAGGCCGCTACCACCACCACATGGCCATGAATGTCTGGAACAGCCGCGGCGCCGGTCCCCGGAAGGACACCCTCGGCCTGGGTGAGGTGCTCATCGAAGTGCCGTCGGGAGACGACATCGGAGCCCTTGCCGACCGGCTGAAGGTCGCCAGGGTAGCCAGCCACCACACCGGAGCGGAATTGCGCTTCGAAGATCCCTGGCGCAACCGCATCCGGGTCGCCGTCCGATAGCCGGGTGCGGCGGCCGGATGTGCGCCAGGCGGTGTACTAGGCTGAGTCCGAACGGCCGGGGCAGCCCGTGAAGCTGCCCGCCAGGGCCGCACCGTCGACGGAATGAGGGCGATTCCCATGGGCTTCACCGAAATCTTTGTTTCAACCCACGACGCCGCGCTGAAGCGTGCCGGGATCCTGGACGACGGCGGTTCCCCCGACACTGCCGGTCTTCGGATCCCGGGGATCAGCGACTTCGAGATTGAACAGCTCGGGGATCTCGCCGGCGCCGCAGTGCACGCGGGGGGAGCGGACTACGAGCTGGCCATGGTTGACGTGGCCAGCGATTCGCTGCTCGGGGTTCCGCCCGCCATGGTGCGTGCGCTCGCGGAACTGCTCAGCTACGAAACTGAAGGCGAAGGCAACGTGCTGGACGATGTCGCCGAACAATGGGCGGCCCAGGACGACATGCCGTTTGATGCGTCAGAGGCCAGGAAATACGTTCAGCAGCTCGCAGAGCTGGCGGGTGCAGTTGACGATGCCGACCGCACCGGGTTGTACGTCTGGTCCTCCTGAGGCTCCTGCTGCCCTGCCGCAGGTCCGGCGGATCGGCGCCAAGTCGAAATCCGGGCCCTGATCTGGCACAATAAACAGGTACTCGATCTGCGTGGCCCCTCTCTCCGCGTCCGGATCCTGTCCTTCGAACCCTCAAGTATGGCCCGCCCCACGGGTGCAGAACGTCGGGTTCACCCCTTTTCTGAAACAGGAGTGACCACAAAAGTGGCCGTAAAGATTCGCCTTAAGCGCTTTGGCAAGATGCGCGCACCGTATTACCGCATCGTCGTTGCAGACTCACGCACCAAGCGTGATGGCCGTGCAATCGAAGAAATCGGCAAGTACCACCCCACCGAAGAGCCCTCATACATCGAGGTTGACTCCGAGCGTGCCCAGTACTGGCTCGGCGTCGGCGCACAGCCGTCCGAGCAGGTTGCCGCGATCCTCAAGATCACCGGTGACTGGCAGAAGTTCAAGGGCCTCCCGGGCCAGGAAGGCACCCTGAAGACCAAAGCTCCGAAGGCTGCCTTCGTTGCTCCGGAGAAGGGTTCCGTGATCATCCCGGAAGCGATCACCAAGAAGTCCAAGCAGTCTGACGCCCCGGCCGAGGCCGAAGCAGAGACCACCGAGGCTGAGTAGATTGCTGGCTGAAGCGCTCGAACACCTGGTCCGCGGAATCGTTGATTCCCCGGAAGACGTCAAGGTCACCTCGAAGAACAACCGCCGTGGGGACACCCTCGAGGTGCGCGTTCATCAGGACGATCTCGGACGGGTGATCGGCCGTCAGGGCCGCACGGCACGCGCATTGCGCACGGTTGTGGCGGCACTGGCTGACGGCGAGCCGGTAAGGGTCGACGTCGTCGACACCGACCGCCGCCGCTAAAGCGCTCGGCAATATCAGTTTTTTGCTCCGGCCCTTCCACCAACGGTGGAGGGGCCGGAGTGCTTTCACCATCACGCCTAATCCGGCACAACCATGAACAGAGGAACAGATGCAGCTTCAGGTGGCACGAATCGGCAAACCGCATGGAATCCGCGGGGAAGTGACGGTCCAGGTGCTGACTGACGCGCCCGCGGACCGGTTCGTTCCGGGCACCGAGTTCGTGGTGGAACCCGCCTCGGCTGGTCCCCTGACCGTGGTCAGTGCCCGCTGGAACAAAGACATCCTGCTCCTCGCGTTCGACGGGATCGAGACCAGGAACGAAGCGGAGACCCTCCGCGGCGCCAAACTGTTCATCGAAACCGAAGAGCTGGACGAAGATGACGACGAAGGCTGGTACGAGCACGAGCTGGTGGGCCTCGAGGCCCGGGTCGGCTCACAGGTGGTCGGTAAGATCGCGGCCCTGCATACCATGCCCGTCCAGGACCTGCTGGTGGTCGAAGCCCCGGACGGCAAGGAAATCCTGATTCCGTTCGTGGAGCAGATCGTTCCCGAGGTCAACGTCGCCGAAGGGTTTGTCCTGTTGACTCCGCCGGATGGCCTGTTTGACGTCAACGCCGACGACGCCGGTGCCGCCGGACCGGGGGACAACGCGTAGATGAGAATCGACGTCGTCAGCATCTTCCCGGAATACCTGGCGCCCCTGGAGCTGTCCCTCATCGGCAAGGCCCGCCAGGACGGCCTGCTGGACCTGCAGGTCCACGACCTGCGCGACTTCACTACGGACAAGCACCGCTCCGTGGACGACACCCCCTACGGCGGCGGCGCCGGCATGGTGATGAAGGCTGAACCCTGGGCACAGGCCCTGGCGTCCGTGGCCGCGGCCGGCGAAGGCAAAGCAGCCAAGCCCGTGCTGATCGTCCCGTCGCCTGCGGGGGAGCGCTTCAGCCAGGCCCTTGCGTACGAGCTGGCCGAGGAAGGTCAGCTCGTCTTTGCCTGCGGACGCTACGAGGGCATCGATGAGCGGGTTATCGAATGGGCGGAGGAACACTTTACCGTGCGGCCCATGAGCCTGGGCGACTACGTCCTGAACGGCGGCGAGGTGGCCGTGCTGGCCATGGTCGAGGCCATCGGCCGGCTGCTGCCCGGTGTTGTCGGCAACCCGGATTCCCTGGTGGAGGAGTCACATTCGGACGGGCTGCTCGAATACCCCGTCTACACCAAACCCTCCGTCTGGCGGGACCGCGAAGTGCCGGCCGTACTCCTGAGCGGCAACCATGGGAAGATCGCGCAATGGCGCCGCCATGAGCAGTTCCGCAGGACGGCCGAGCGCCGTCCAGACCTGCTGGATGCGTTCGACGCCGGGAAGCTGCCCCGCGCGGACCGCACGGCATTCGCGGACCTGGGGTACGACGTCGTCGACGGCCGTCTCCGTCCCCGGCCCGACGCGCCGAACTGACGGGTGCACGCCGTCCGCCGGGATTGGCTGTAAGCCGCCGGATGTGGCAAAATTAGTCCTTGTGTCTGCTGGGTCCGCACCTGCTACAGGGGGAGCGCAACCAACAGCCGGACACCCCGGGACCTTCAATCAGTGCAGGAACCGGATCCACTTAACTTTCGGCGGTAATTTCCGGTGCTTCCGGGCTTGCCCGCCGTGACCCAAAGTGAATGACCTGTGGCGTTCACCAGGAGTGCAATCATGCATATTCTCGATTCCGTAGATGCAGCCTCGCTGCGCACCGATGTTCCTGTCTTCCGCGCGGGTGACACCCTCAAGGTCCACGTGAACATCATCGAAGGCAAGAACTCCCGTGTCCAGGTATTCCAGGGCTTCGTCCTGGGCCGCCACGGCGACGGTCTTCGCGAAACCTTCACCGTCCGCAAGGTCTCCTTCGGTGTCGGTGTGGAGCGTACCTTCCCGGTGCACTCCCCGATCATTGAAAAGATCGAGGTCGTCTCCAAGGGTGACGTACGCCGCGCGAAGCTGTACTACATGCGCGACCTGCGCGGCAAGGCTGCGAAGATCAAGGAAAAGCGCGACTTCCAGCCCAAGAAGTAAGTCCCCGGACCTACAAGGCAGGGCCACAGCCGTACCAGGCCGGCGCCGGAGCCATTCGCAACAGCGCCCCAGGATACGGATTCATGGACCAGACAAAACGCCAGCCCAGAAGAATGGGCTGGCGTTTTGCGTTCCTGGCGCTCCTGCTCGCCGTAGCCATCAGCGGACTCGTCCGCTCACTTTGGATTGACGTCTACTTCATTCCCTCGGAGTCCATGGAACCGCTCCTGCAGGGCGGAGACCGCATCCTCGTGTCAAGGACGGACTTCCACGCCGAACCCGTCCGCCGGGGGGACATTGTGGTCTTTGACGGGCGGGGCACCTTCGCACCGCTGAACAGCGGGAAGGGCCCGCTGGCCGATGCGGCGGCGGCCGCCGCCCAGTGGCTTGGGCTGGCCGGGAGCGACACCACCTACGTCAAGAGAGTCATCGGCCTTCCCGGCGATACTGTGATCTGCTGTGACCAGGATGGAAAGATCACCGTAAACGGCGCGCCGCTGGACGAACCGTATGTCTTCCCGGGGGACGCCGCCAGCCGGCAGGCGTTCACCGCCGTGGTGCCGGACGGGCGGCTGTGGCTACTCGGGGACCACCGGTCACTGTCCGCTGATTCCCGCAGCCTGCTCGGCGCTCCCGGCGGCGGCATGGTGCCGCTGGACAGGGTGATCGGCCGGCCGGTCCAGATTGTCTGGCCGCTTGATAGATTTGCTGCAGTATCACGGCCGCAGCAGGCAGGACCAACAACAGAGGACGGACAGTAGATGCCCGAGAACCACGCCAGGATCCCTGATTCCGGCCATGAGGGCGGCCCGGAAGCACCCACCGCCCACGCTGCTGCCGACACGGACGAGGCTGGTGCCGCTTCGGAATCCGCTCCGGCTGCGGGCCAGAACAGGGCTCCCGCCAGTCCGGGCGCCGGAAAGCATTCAGCCGCTCCCCGCGCTGAGCCTTCCGCTCCCGGTCCCGTACTTATCTGGCTGAAGGAAATCGCCACCGTGGTGGTCATCGCCGTGGTGCTGTCATTCCTGATCAAGACGTTCCTGTTCCGGGCGTTCTATATTCCGTCCGAATCCATGGTCAGCACCCTGGACGTCAACGACCGCATTTTCGTGAACCTGCTCGTGCCCGAACCGTTCGCCCTGTCACACGGGGATGTGGTGGTCTTCCGTGACACCCAGGGCTGGCTGGAGGCCGCGCCGGAAAAGACCCAGGGACCGTTCACATGGGTCCAGGACGGCCTGACGTTTGTGGGCCTGCTGCCGGACAATTCGGAGCAGCATCTCGTCAAGCGCGTGATCGGTCTCCCCGGGGACCACGTGATCTGCTGCGACGCCGGCGGTAAACTGACCATCAACGGATCCCCGATCGACGAAGGCTACGTCAACGGCGCCGAAGTCCCGCAGATCCGCAACTTCGATGTAGTTGTGCCGGAGGGGAAGGTCTGGGTCATGGGTGACAACCGCAACCATTCCGCTGATTCCCGCGCCCATATGGACGCCAACGGAGGCTTCATCAACCTGGCCGACATCGAGGGCAAAGCGGCAGTGATCGCGTGGCCGCTGAACCGGCTCACGGTCCTCGACAACTACCCGGACGTCTTCAAGAACGTGCCCGCCGGAGAATGACGATGTCCGCAGCTTCACCTGTCGCGCCGGCCAAGGCCACCGCGCGGCCTGCTACAGGCCCGCGTTCCAAAGCACCCACCCTGCGCCACGAACGCACTTTCAAGGCGCTCGGTGCCCGGTATCTTGCCGGCGTCGACGAAGTGGGCCGCGGTGCGCTGGCCGGCCCGGTGAGCGTAGGAATCGCCGTCGTGGACCTGCTGACCCAAAAGCCGCTCACGGGCGTGCGTGACAGCAAGCTGCTCAGCCCGGCCGAACGGGAGCGGCTGGAACCGTTGGTGCGCAAATGGAGCGTCGCTTCGGCGGTTGGGCATGCCTCGGCTGCAGAGATTGACGCGCTTGGCATCATCGCCGCCCTGCGGCTGGCCGGCACCCGCGCGTGGGCTGACGTCCTGGCTGCAGGGATCACCCCTGACATCGTCCTCCTCGACGGCAGCCACAACTGGCTCTCGCCGGAGGGGCAGCTGTCCCTGTTTGATGAGGCGCCCAGTGGCCCCGGCTGCGACGCCCCCGTCCACACCCGGGTGAAGGCGGACATGCAGTGCCTGAGCGTTGCTGCTGCCAGCGTCATTGCCAAGGTTGAACGGGATCAGCAAATGCGCGAGCTGCACGCCGAGTTCCCTGATTTTGGCTGGGACATCAACAAGGGTTACGCCACGTCCCTGCACCGTGACGTGCTCCGGGAAGCCGGTCCAACCCCGTACCACCGCGTGAGCTGGCGGCTGCTGGGCGGCGAACTCTGACTCCTGCCGTCCGCCGTGGCGCCAGTGCCGCACTCAATGGTGCAAGATGGAAGCATGAGTGCCGAGGATCTTGAAAACTATGAAACCGACATGGAGCTCCAGCTCTACCGTGAATACCGCGATGTCGTCGGGCTGTTCAGCTACGTTGTCGAGACCGAACGGCGTTTCTACCTCGCAAACCACGTGGATCTCCAGGCACGCAGCGCAGACGGCGAAGTCTACTTTGACCTGACCCTGCAGGACGCCTGGGTATGGGACGTCTATCGCTCCGCGCGCTTCGTCAAAAGCGTCCGCGTGCTCACGTTCAAGGACGTCAACGTCGAGGAGCTTCCCCGCAACGAGGAACTGGCGCTGCCCAAGGATGTTGACCTCGGTAACTGAGGCCCCTGAGCGCCACTAGTCCCCAACACCCCCGGAATCCGGCCGGGTTGCCCACATAGGCCAATCGTTCCCTGTCCTCCGCTGTCCTGCACCTGCAGGCTGGTTGCGGAGGTAGAAATGAAATCCAAAGACCTGCTGGGAAGGCGCGGCGAGGAGCTCGCCGCCTTGTACCTGGAATCGCTGGGAATGCTTGTGGTGGAGCGGAACTGGCGCTGCACCGAAGGCGAAATCGATATTGTGGCCCTCGACGGCGACGCCCTTGTGATTGCCGAGGTGAAAACCCGCCGCACGCTCGACTACGGACATCCCTTTGAGGCCGTGGGCACCGCCAAGCTGGCGCGGCTCCACCGGCTGGGTTCGGCCTGGTGCCGGGACCGTGAACTGCGGATGCCGCTGCGGCGCGTCGACGTCATCGCGGTAGTGGACGACGGCGGCGGCGACCCTTTGGTGGAGCACCTCAAGGGGGTGGGGTAGATGGCTTTGGGCCGGACCTACTCGGTTGCCCTCGTGGGGCTGAACGGGTACATCGTTGAGGTCGAGGCGGACATCGGCCAGACCCTTCCCGCATTCGTCCTCCTGGGCTTGCCAGATGCTGCCCTCAACGAAGCGAAGGAGCGCATACGTTCGGCAGCCAAGAACTCCGGAATTCCGCTGAGCCGGAGGAAGATCACTGCCAACCTGATTCCTGCCTCGCTTCCCAAGCGCGGCTCCGGCTTCGACCTCGCCGTCACCATGGCGGTCCTGCGGGCGGCGAATGACATCAAACACACGGAGCGCACGGTCTTCATCGCCGAATTGGGCCTGGATGGCCGGCTGCGGCCCGTGCGGGGCATCCTTCCGGCGGTGATGGCTGCCGTGCAGGCAGGGTACCCGGACCTCGTTGTGGCACAGGCAAACCTGGCCGAGGCGGCCCTGGTGCCCGGCGCCAACGTCAGGGGCTACCGGACACTTGCCAGGCTCGCCCTGGACTTTGGCGCCGATCCGCAGGAACTGGCCCTGGACTTCGAACCCGAGGACGAGTCTGAC
>DATCVX010000637.1:0-1739 GCA_036566705.1 Arthrobacter sp.
TCGCTGCGCAGTTTATGGACGCTGGCCAGTTCCGCCGCATCGCGTGCCCGGGCCCCCGTGAAGCCTTCGGCTTCAAGGAAGCGGTCCAGGTCCGCCACGGTACCCAGGGTTTCCCTGCCGTTCGCGGCGCTGTTGATCAGGTTCACCACGGTGCGCAGGGCAACCTCAGTGTCAGGGGCAAAAACCATCTTGACTCCTTACAGGGCCGGGCGTAATGTCATGACCATAACCCCACTTTACTCCTGACAGGAGGCGACAATGCCTGCCGCCACCAACCCGACCGGCACCCAGATCACGGCCAGCCGCGGCTTTATGGCCTCGGGCCTTGGAATCGCGCTGTTCTCCTCCGCCGTCTTCGGCCTCTCCGGATCCTTCGCCAAGGCGCTCCTGGAAACCGGCTGGTCCCCGGGCGCCGCGGTAACCGCGCGCCTCACCGGCGCCGCCCTGATCCTCGCAATTCCGGCCATCCCGGCCCTGCGCGGCAAATGGCACCAACTGCGCGACAACTGGGTCACCATCCTGCTGTTTGGCCTCATCGGCGTGGCCGCGTGCCAGCTGTTCTACTTCAACGCGGTGGCCCGCCTGTCGGTCGGAGTGGCCCTGCTGCTGGAGTACCTGGCCCCGGTGATCATTGTTCTCTGGCTCTGGGCGGCCAGCCGGAAACGGCCACGCGCACTGACCTTCGGCGGGACGCTGCTGTCCCTCGCAGGGCTGGTGCTGGTCCTTGACCTCACGGGCACCGTCAAGATCGATGTGATTGGCGTGTTCTGGGGGATAGCGGCAGCGGTGTGCCTGGCCATGTACTTTTTCATCACCGCCAAGGAGAATGACTCCCTGCCACCCATCGTCCTCGCCTCGGGCGGCCTCATGGTGGGCGCGGCCGTGATGTGGCTCGCCGCCGCCACCGGCCTGCTTCCGATGGCCTTCAGCACGGCGGACACCAAGCTTGGTCCGTGGATCACCCCGTGGTGGGTCTCGTTGGGCGGCCTGGTGGTGCTGGCAACGGTTCTGGCCTACGTCTCCGGCATCGTGGCCGCCCGTGCCCTCGGCTCCAAGGTGGCATCTTTTGTTTCGCTGACCGAGGTGCTCTTCGCCGTGGTCTGGGCATGGCTGCTTCTCGGGGAACTGCCCGGTGCCATCCAGCTCCTGGGCGGAGCGCTTATTGTCGGCGGTGTCATCCTGGTCAGGCTCGATGAACTGCGGGGCCAGGTCATCACCCCGGTGGTGGACGGCGGAGCACCCCGGCGGAAGGCGGCCTCACCGCTGGAGCACGCGAACGACGTCGAACCCGTCCCCTGACTGCCGGTACGCCTCCAACTGCGCCGACGGCTGCGCAAACGCCAACGGGCCCGGACAGTGTGTTGTGTCCGGGCCCGTTGGTAATGCTGCTGTGGCTAGTGTGAAGCGTCCGTCTGCTCCTGGGCGTTCCGCGTGGCCTTCTGGCTGGCTTCCTTCAGGGATTCAGCGACCCGGGTCAGCTGAGTCATGTGCTCACCGGACCACTGCTGCTTGAAGGCGTCCGCGTCCGGGCCCATCCACTGCGTGGAGTTCAGCAGGGTGTTCAGGTTGTTCTTCTGCTGCTCAATCTCGTTTGCACCATGCTGCAGCTTGGTGCCGAGAGTCCTGAGCTGTTCTACATCTGCGCCCCATAAAGCCATGAGTATTCTCCTTAGTCTTGGATCCGATCCAGATCGGCATCCCCAGCGGCCCCCGGCTGATCCGGAAGATCCATTACCTAA
>DATCVX010000638.1:0-3056 GCA_036566705.1 Arthrobacter sp.
CCAACTTCAGGCTGACCGTCCCCCTCCGGCAGGGCGAGGAGATCGACAGGTCCCCGGTGCAGCTTGAACCGGAGGACATCGTGCTGCCGGGGGTACCGGAGGACAGGAACGTCCTGGTCCTCGGGCCGGGCCCTGCTGCCCGGCCCGCCAAGGCCGGACCGGTCCGCAGCGAAACCTCCCCATCACCGAAAACCGCGGTGCACGTGCCGCCCAAGGAGCCCTCATGACAGGACCGCAGCCGCGCTGGCGCCAGCGGGCAGCCGCGTTGATGGTGCTGCTGGTACTGGTTGTCTCCGGCTGTGCACGGATTCCAACGGCCGGGCCTGTAGGCAAGAGCACCGACGAAAGTGCCGGGAACCTCAACGCACCCGTCTTCCTGCCGGCCGCGCCCCAGCCCGGCGCAGCCCCCGAGACGATCATTGAGGACTTCTACCGTGCCGGGAGCGGCTATGAGGACGACTACGCCGTAGCCCGCGAATACCTGACGCAGGCGTCCTCGGTGGCCTGGAAGCCGGATCAGCGGGCCCTGGTGTACCGCGAGGCGCGCGTGGTGCGCACCGCCGTCGAAAACGTCTACAACTACGAGCTGGATGTTGCCTACACGGTCGACGCCGACGGGATCGCGACGCAGGCACCCGAAGGCACCACCGAGAACATCCCGGCCACGGTTACCCAGGTGGACGGTGAGTGGCGGATCTCGGCCATTCCGGACGGAACAGCCATACCCGAGGAAACCTTCAAGGTGATCTACGGCGCGTATCCGATTTACTTCTACGATCCGAGTTTCACCTATGCCGTTCCCGACGTCCGCTGGTTCATCAAGAACAAGACCGTCAAGGCAATGACCAGCGCCCTCCTCGCCGGGCCGGCCCCCTACCTCCGGGGCGCCGTGGTCAGTGCCTTCCCTTCGGGGATCAAACTTGCCAGGGAATCCGTCCCGGTGGTGTCCGGCGCCGCGCAGGTGGACCTCACCGCAAAGGAGCTGTCCGAGGCCTCCACGGAGGACAGGCTTCGAATGCAGACCCAGCTGGCGCTGACCTTCCGCAGCCAGCCGGACGTGGTCAACGTTGAGCTGCGTGCCAACCAGGACCTGGTCCGGGTCGAGGACAACGGTTCGGTGCTGCCGCCTGTCCAGAACAAAGGCGTCCCCGCACGGCAGATCGCTGTCAGCGGCAACGAGCTGGTGCGCTACGAGAACAACCGTATTTCTCCGCTGCCGGACATGCAGCCGGTGTCCGCCCTGGGACCGCGCTACCCGGCTGAATCTCCGGTGTCACAGACCGTGGCGTTCCTGAATGAAAGCCGGACCACGCTCTACAGCATGGTTCCGGGGCAGCCCGCGCGGGCGCTCAGCACGCGCAGCACACTGACGCATCCGACCTTCAGCCTCCACGACTGGGTCTGGACTGCCGGGCCGGGAGCTGCCGGCGGCACGGAAATCGTGGCCTACCGGCCGGTGGGCGTGGCCGAAGGCGCGGCGGTTCCCACCGTCACCCTTGCGCCGTCGTGGCTTGCCGGCAGGACAGTGAGGGACCTGCGGGTCTCCCGTGAGGGCGTACGCGTGCTGGTGATCTCCGAACAGAACGGAAAGACCCGGGTTCAGGTTGCCGGTGTCATCCGTGGCGCCGACGGCACACCAAAGGAACTGACGGCGCCGGTGACGCTTGCAACCGGGACGGACCCGGACCAGGGCGTCTGGGTGAGCGACACCGTTGTGGCGGTCATGAAGGGCTCGGCGGCAGCGAACGTGACTCCTGAGCTGTTGTCCCTGACCTCCGGGCAGCCGCAGCAGCTGGCTCCGTGGCCCGGCCTCGTGGCGCTCAGTGCAGGCAACGGGGCCGAGGAGATCTACGGCCAATCCTCCGACGGCATTTTCCAGCGGCTGGGCAACGGCTGGTCGCCTCAGCTCAAAGGACCGGTCGACCCCTCGTTTCCGGGCTAGCGGCCCGGTGCCGGACTTTTCCACATAGCAGGCCCTGCCCCTTCGCCGGCACTGGGCGGGGCGGGAGGATGAGCGGGTGTCTGCAGCAGCACCTCCCCAGGGCCACGGCGGCCCCGTTGACCCGTTGGCCCGCGATCCTGACCTCCGGCCGCCGCAGCTGCAGCCCGCAAAGCACAGGGGAGTGCAGCCCCGGCGGCTCCTGCGTGCAACCGACCAGGTGGCAGCGGCCGCCGCTGAGCTGCTGGCGCTGGCTGTGCCCGTTGACTGCGTCTGCTGCGGCGTGGAGGACCTGGCGCTCTGCGTTGCCTGCGAACGGCGGATCAGGCAGTTGACGCAGCATCCGTTCAGGGCGGAAGCGCAAGCGCCGGCCCTCATGGATGTCGGCGGCGGCGTGATACTCCCCGTTGTCGCCGCAGGCGTCTACCGGGACGAACTTGCACAGGCTGTCCTTTCGTTCAAGAGCCACGGCCAGCACCAGCTGAAGCGTGTCCTGGCCCGGGCGCTGGCCCGGGCTGTCCACGCCGCGGTGCCAAACAACCCCGGCGTCTGCCTGGTACCCGTCCCGAGCAGTACCGGTGCATTCGTGCGGCGGGGCTTCAGCCCGGTGCATCTCCTGCTCGGCTCTCCTGCCGCGGGGAGCCTGCTGGCGGGCGCGCCGGTGCTCGACGTTCTGCGGAAGTCGCATCGGCGCACTGCAGCGGGCGGCCTTCCCGGCGGTCAAAAAGGCCTGGGCCGCGGTGCCCGTGCCAGCCGCGTCCGGGGATCGATGCGGGTTCCGCGGCGGATGCTCGAGGGCGTGGCCGGCCGCCGGTGCGTCATCGTCGACGACGTCCTGACCACCGGTGCGACGCTCGCCGAAGCTGCCCGTGCACTGCATGAAAGCGGGGCCGTTGTGGCCGGTGCGGTGGTCCTCGCCGTGACACGCCCGCCCGATTCAGCTGGCGGCGGAACGGTATCCGCGGAAGCTGGCGGAAAGGGGCCTGACTTAGAAAAAAATAAACCAAGAAAGGATGAATAACGTGTGGCGATGAACTAACGTCGGTTGTGGGTACCAAGAACAGATGTACCTGTCGATAGCGGCTCGGAAAGGGGCTCGACTGTCAAGCAGATCGGC
>DATCVX010000639.1:0-3178 GCA_036566705.1 Arthrobacter sp.
ACGCGGAGCTGCCCCGGCCGGTCCTGTCGCCGCGCAGCTTTATGCTCATCGGCACCGACGAGTCCGTCCGCGCCGAGGCCAGCGGCCACATGCGCGCCATCTCCGTTGCCGAGGCGCTGGAGCTCTGCCCGGCGCTGGTGCCGGACTCGTTTTCCGCTGCCGGCCTGGACACTGGATCCTTCGGCTGCGACGCCCCGCTGCTGCTGGCCGACCACCGGCAGCGGGCGGAAGCCGCCGGCACTGACATCATCACCGGCGCCAGGGTGCACTCCGCCCAGCGGCTGGGCTCGGGGTGGGAAATCGGCGCCGGGCAGGAGGCTTTCCAAGCCGGGGTCCTGGTCAACGCCGCAGGAGCGTGGGCAGACGAGCTCGCCGTCATCAGCGGCGTGGAGAAGCTCGGACTGCAGCCCTACCGGCGCACCGCGGCGATTGTCGACGTCGAGCATCCGCTGCCCGAGCGCAGTCCCATGGTGGCGGCAGCGGACAACACGTTCTACTTCCGCCGCGAGGGCACCGACGTGCTGATCTCGCCGTCGGAAACGGTCCCCAGCGGGCCGGAGGACGCCAGGCCGCGACCGGGCGACGTCGAGCGCCTGATCGAGAAGCTCAACCAGGTGACCACCTTAGGGATCCGCGGAATCCGCAGTGCCTGGACCGGGCTCCGGACCGAAGCTGCCGACGGCGTCCCGGTGGCCGGATTCGACGCCGAGGCACCCGGGTTCTACTGGCTCGCCGGGCAGGGCGGTTACGGGTTCCAGACCTCGGCGGCCATGGCCGAACTGGCAGCCGCGCAGATCCTTGCAGGGCAGGGTGCCGGACACGGCGGGAGCACGGACAGTCCGGTATTCCGGACAGCGGAGGCGCTGGCCGCCACACGCTGGTCCATCCGGCGCTGAAGAATGGTCTCATGAGCACACTGATCACCAATATCGCCGAGCTGATGACCCAGGACCTGGAACACCGGGTCCTGAAAAACGCGGCCATGGTGATCGAGGGGGAACGCATCGCCTGGCTCGGCCCCGCCGCATCAGCGCCCGCAGCCGACGACGCCGTGGACGCCGGCGGCCGGGCGGTAATCCCCGGCTGGGTTGATTCCCATACGCACCTCATCTTCGCGGGGGACCGCACCGCCGAGTTCGAAGCCCGGATGGCGGGGGAAGCGTATGCGGCCGGAGGAATTGCCGTGACAGTGGACGCCACCCGGCGCACCTCCGACTTCGACCTCACCAGGCTGGCCATGGCGCGGGTCTCCGAGGCCGTATCGCAGGGCACCACGTACCTCGAAACCAAGACCGGCTACGGACTGGACACCGAGCACGAGGCCCGGTGCGCCCGGATCGCCTCCACGGTGGCCGACGAAGTCACCTACCTCGGCGCCCACCTGGTTCCTGCCGGCTCCGATGCCGATGCCTACACCGACCTCGTGTGCGGGCCCATGCTGGACGCGGTCCGCCCTTATGTCCGCTGGGCTGACGTGTTCTGCGAGGAAGGTGCCTTCACCGCGGAGCAGTCGCGCCGTGTGCTTCAGGCCTGCCGGGACGCCGGCCTGGGCATCCGTGTCCACGGCAACCAGCTCGGAGAGGGCCCCGGCGTGCAGCTGGCGGTGGACCTGGGTGCGGCGAGCGTGGACCACGTCAACTACCTGTCCGGCCAGGACGTGGCCTCGTTGGCCCAAAGCTGGTCCGGCTGGGATCCCGCAACGGGAACCGGTGCGCGGGGAACCGTGGCCACCTGCCTTCCGGCCTGCGATCTGTCCACCCGGCAGCCGCTGGCCCCGGGGCGTGAGCTGCTGGATGCCGGTGTACAGCTTGCCCTGGCCTCCAACTGCAACCCGGGCACCTCCTACACCAGTTCCATGGCCTTCTGCGTATCCACGGCCGTGCTCCAAATGGGGCTCAATGTGCATGAGGCGGTCCGGGCCGCAACGTACGGCGGCGCGCTGGCCCTGCACCGGGACACCGGGAACGACGCCGACGGCGAACGGGCGGTGGGTTCGCTCGCCGTCGGGCACCGGGCCGACGTGCACGTGCTCAACGCGCCATCAGCCACCCATCTCGCCTACCGCCCGGGCATGCCGCTCACGTACGCTGTGTGGCGGGCGGGTGCACGGGCCCGCTGACCTCGGCACTCATTTTTTGACGTTTAGTGATCGATTTGGTCTGATATGATCATTAAACGTCATTATCTGGTGACGGTTTGATCGCTGAGAGGCCCCAATGACCCGTACCGACCGCCTGACGGCCATCCTGGATATCCTCGCGAAAACCGGCCAGGTGGAGGTCGAGGAGATCGTCTCCCAGCTGGCGGTGTCGCCGGCGACTGCCCGCCGCGACCTGGACAGCCTGGCCAAGCGGCGGCTGCTGACCCGCACCCGGGGCGGGGCCACCACCGGAGCCCTCGCGTACGACCTGCCCGGGCGGTACAACCGCGACGACCACGCCGAAGCCAAGGAAGAGATTGCCCAGGCCGCTTCGGCCCTGATTTGGCCAGGCGCCGTGATCGGGCTCTGCGGCGGCACCACCAGCACCGCACTGGCCCAGATCCTGGCAACCCGCGAGGACCTCAACGCTCCCGCGAACCAGCCCACCCTGACGGTGGTCACCAACGCCATCAACATTGCCTCCCAGCTGGCCGTGCGGCCCAACATCAAGGTCATGGTGACCGGCGGCATCCTCAATCCGCGCTCTTACGAACTCGTCGGCCCGTACACGGACATCATCATGCAGAAAGTGGTCCTGGATATCGCGTTCATCGGTGTGAACGGCATCGATCCCGAAGTTGGTCCCACCAATACCGGGGAAGGCGAGGCCTCCGTAAACGCGCTGCTGGCCAGCCGGGCGCGGGTCTCCTATGTGCTGGCGGATTCCTCCAAAGTGGGCGTCCGGGCCTTTGCCACCATGGACGGGTACGACTTCACCCGCCTCATCACGGACGCCGGGATCTCACCGGAGGCCAAAGCCGCGTTCGAGGCCAACGGCACCGAAGTGATCGTGGCGCCGCACTAAATGCGCCGCTAGAACACCATGGGCGGGGCGTCCAGGACTGTCTCGTCCACCCGTCGGTCCACCCACTGGCTGAACGGAATGTCCAGCTCATACTTTTCCGCGTCGGTTCGTACCAGCGTCCGCACAGCGGCGTTGTCCGGGTTGTTGAGGGACTCGAAGTACTCCACGGACCA
>DATCVX010000640.1:0-14148 GCA_036566705.1 Arthrobacter sp.
TCATCATGTACCAGAAGGGCATCCTGCAGGGGAACCCTGATGTGGCTGCCGCGCTCGGCGTGGTGCTGGTGATCGGCGTGCTGCTGATCGCCCTGATCCAGAAACGCCTCGTGGGCGGGAAGGAGGACTGACATGTCTGTCGCCAACGCGCAAAACGCCAAGAACGACGACGACGCCAGCCGGCGTCCGGAGGCCCCGGAACCTGTCCTGCGTCCCGACTCCGGCGTGGAAAAGCGCCGCAACCTGGGAGTGGGCAGTTTCATCCTGCTTGCCCTGGGTGCCTTCGTTTTCCTGTTCCCGTTCTACTACATGCTCATCGGTTCGCTGCAAACGTCCCCGGACACGTCGATTTTCGGCGCGTTTCCCAACCCGGCCAACATCACCGGCCAGAACTACGCGGACATCAACGGCTCAATCAACCTCTTTAAGGGCCTCGTCAATTCGGGCATCTTCACCGGGGGTGTCATCCTCTTTACTGTCATTTTCGGGCTGCTGGTGGGGTACGCCCTGGCGCAGATGCAGTTCCGCGGCCGCGGCGTGGTGTTCGGACTGATGCTCCTGGTCCAGATGATCCCGTTCCAGCTGCTGCTTATCCCGCTGTACGTGATGATCGTCCGCGACTACGGCCTGGCGGACAGCTACCTGGGCATGATCCTGCCGTTCGCCATCAATTCCACTGCCGTGTTCGTGTTCCGCCAGTACTTCCTCCAGCTGCCCTCGACCCTGTTCGAGGCCGCGAGGATCGACGGCGCCTCAGAGCTGCGGATCCTGTGGCAGATCGCCATCCCGCTGGTCCGGCCGGCGATCGTCACGGCCGTGCTGCTGACCTTCATCGGTCCGTGGAACGAGTTCCTGTGGCCCTTCCTGGTCACCAAGGACCAGTCCCTCCAGCCGTTGGCCGTGTCACTGGCCAACTTCATCTCGAACCTCGCCGGGCAGGCCGGCAACCCGTTCGGCGCCATCCTCGCCGGGGCCTGCGTCCTGGCGGCACCCGCCGTCGCCCTCTTCATCTTCTTCCAGCGACAGTTCATCTCAACCAATATCGGTTCCAGCGTAAAGGGCTAATTCATGACCTCCCCCCAGACTTCAGCACTGCCCACAGTCCCCTACACCCTCACCCGCGCCGGCGTCGTCATGACCCCCGAGCCCGGCAACGACTTCGAAGCCGAGGGTGTCCTCAACCCCGCCAGCGGCCGTGGCCCGGACGGCGAGCTGTACCTGTTGCCGCGCCTGGTGGCCAAGGGGAACGTGTCCCGCGTGGGGCTTGCCAAGGTGATCATCAACGACGACGGCGTGCCCACCGGTGTGGAGCGCGAAGGCGTGGTCCTGGCCCCGGATGAGGGATGGGAACGCGGCCTGAACAACGCCGGCACCGAGGATCCGCGCACCACCTGGGTGCCGGCCCTGGGCAAGCACCTGATGACGTACGTGGCTTACGGCCCGCTGGGTCCCCGCCTCGCCTTCGCCCACTCCGAGGACCTCCGGAACTGGGAACGCCTCGGCCCGTGCTTCTTCGAGTACCAGGCCGACCTGTCCATGGACCTGAACCTGTTCCCGAACAAGGACGCCGTGTTCTTCCCGGAACCGGTGAACGACCCCGACGGCGTGCCCTCCTACGCCATGCTCCACCGGCCCATGTGGGACCTCGGCTGGATCCGCCCCGGCGAAGGCGAGCACCTTCCCGCCGGTGTCACAGACAACCGCCCCGGCATCTGGATCTCCTACGTGGCCGTGGCCGACGTCGAGCGGGACCTGCGCAACCTGGTCCACATGGGCAAGCACCGCCTGGTGGCCCTCAGCGAGTTCCCGTTCGAGGAGCTGAAAATCGGCGGCGGACCGGCGCCCCTCCGCGTGGACGAAGGCTGGCTCCTCATCCACCACGGCGTGGCCGGCAAGATGGCCGATTCCGCCTTCGAGCAGCAGCAGAACGTCAACTACACCGCCGCCGCCATGATCCTGGATGCCAACGATCCTTCCAAGGTCGTTGCCCGCAGCGACAAGCCCCTCCTGGCCCCCGAAACCGAGGACGAGATCTCCGGAATCGTCCCCAACGTGGTGTTCCCCACCGCGATCGAAAAAATCGGCGACCAGCTATTTGTCTTCTACGGCATGGCGGACTCCAAAATCGGCGTCGCCAAACTGGACCGGGTCTGATCCCGGTGCCGTATTCACCGAAAGCCACGGGGCCGGTGGTGACGGCGGTAGCCGTTTCCATGCTGGCTGTCTCGCTGCAGGCCGGTGCCGCGACGGCGGCCCCCGCCGCGCCGCCGTCGTCCGTCACTGCGCTCACCGCACCGGCGGCACCCGTCCTTGCGCCCGTGCTGGCCGACGGCGGCAGCCTCACCAACCTCGACCACCTGGACTTCCTGCTGGATACGGTTCCGCTGGCCCCCATCGCCGGGCACACCACCTACCAGCTGGAGCAGCACCCCACGGCCGAAGCGCCGTGGACCTACGCCGACAGGAACGACGACGGCAGCTATGACAGGGTGGGCGGCGGGAACCTCGATCCGGCCACCGGTGACTGGAGCCAGGGCGCCTACAACGCGGACGACATTGCCCGCACCGCTGTGGTGTACCTGCGGCACTGGAAGCAGACAGGGGATCCGGCGAGCAAGGAGCACGCCTTCCAGAACCTTCGTGCCCTCACCTACCTGCAGACGGCGGACGGCCCGAACGCCGGGAACGTGGTCCTTTGGCAGCAGACGGACGGCAGCCTGAACCCCAGCGCCATCCCGGTGGAACTGCCGGATCCTTCCGACTCCGCGGAATCGTACTGGCTTGCCCGCACGGTGTGGGCCCTGGGCGAAGGCTTCGCAGGCTTTGCAGACTCCGACCCCGGGTTTGCCGCCTTCCTGCAGGACCGGCTGCACCTTTCCCTGGATGCCCTGAACCGCCAGTCCCTCGCCAAGTACGGAACGTTCGACACCGCGGACGGCGTCCAGGTTCCGGCCTGGCTCATCGCCGGCGGCGCGGATGCCTCCGCCGAAGCCGTGCTGGGACTGGCCGCCTATGTGGAGGCCGTTCCGTCCGATGCCGTGGCCGCCACGGCGCTGTCCCGCCTGAGCGAGGGCGTGGCCGCGATGTCCTCCGGGTCGGCCACGCAATGGCCGTTCGGCGCGATCATGCCGTGGAACAAGTCCCAGAGCCTCTGGCATGCGTGGGGCGGCCTGGCTCCGGCCGCCGTTGCCACCGCGTCCACGGTCCTGGACCGGCCCGACCTGCTGACCGCAGCCGTGAAGGATACTGCCCAGTTCACCCCGCAGCTGCTCGCAGCGGGCGGACCGGACAACGCCTGGAGCCCCACTCCCGGCGAGGCACAGATTGCCTACGGCGCGGACTCCCGTGTCCAAAGCCTGGTGGCGACGGCGGCTGCCGCTGACGCTCCGGGACTCCTGGATGTTGCTGCCATTGCTGCCGGCTGGTTCTTCGGCGCCAATCCCAACGGCGCGCCCGCCTACAACCCCGCCACCGGCACGGCCATCGACGGGATCGAGACGGACGGCCGGATCAACCCCAACTCCGGCGCCGAATCCACCATCCACGCGCTGCTTACCATGCTGGCCCTCGACGCCAACCCGGAACTCCGGGCCAAGGCTTTGGGCATCAGCGTGACCGAAGGGACCAGCGGACTCAGCGTGGTGGAAGCGGAAGCAGGCACCATCACGGGGAACGGCACCGTGGTGCGGCCGCCGTCGTCCTGGACGGGTGAAGCCAACATCTCCGGCGGCGCCTACGTGGACCTTGGCGCCGGCGGCAGTCTTTCCATCCCGCTGCCCGCAGCAGGCCAGCCCAGCAACATCTTCCCCATCGTGAACCAGCGGATCGCACCGTCCGGCACCACCACCTGGACCTCGGCCAAGGGTCTGCTGGGAACCACTGCCAACGGCGGGGCAGGCGCGCAGGGCATCACCGACGCGCCCGGCATCCTCTTCCCGTTCACGCTGCAGCGGGCCCTGGCCGCCGGACTGACCTCGGTCACCGCCAGCACTGACGGGCAGGCTGCATTGGACGCACTCCTGGTCCAGCCGCTGATCTCCACGGTGTCTGTCTCCGGCACCGGCGGCGACACCACGCTGTACGTCAGCGCTGCGAAGTCCATCACGGTCCAGGAGCTGAAAGTGCCGGAAGGCTTTGTGCTGGTGCAGCGCCAGTACGATTCCACGGGCCAGCCGGTCAAGGGCTCCAGGGACGCTGCCGGCACCACGGCCGGGCGCGTCATGGTGGCTCCGGGCGGCTTCACATTGGTGACGCTGACCGCCGGCTGACCGCCTGTCGGACCGGCTGGCCGGCGTCATGCCCGGCACGGTTTTTGGCGAGCACGACGGCGGGTTCCCCGGAATCACGCGGGAGGATCCGCCGTCGTGGTCCAAAAGGGTGCGCCACGTGACGGCACGCCGCCTACCCACCGCTGCGACTTTTACACAGCCGCAATAAGGGGGACTTTCGGGGGAAACCACACGGGCGGAGAATGACAAATGCCCCCTCTGGAACTTCCGCATGGAGTTCCGGAGAGGGGCACCACCCGGAAGTCCGCCAGGTAATCCGGCGGCTGCCTCTCCGGGCCGGGTCTGCTCTAAGGGGTTATACATGCCTACTCCGTTGAACCAGAGCGTGGCGGATTCTGCTCTGCTGACGAGGTCGCTTCCGCTGGGCCTGCTCCGGACGTTTGTCCAGTCGGACGGCGCGGACGAGGGCTTCACCCCCAACCTGCTGGCAGAACTCAAGGTCCTGGCCCGGGTACCCGGGCTGCTGGTGGCCTGCAACTACGGCGGCACGCTGTGCGACGCCGAAGGCATTTCCACCGAAACCCTGCCGCTGGGCAGCGCCGCGATCGCCCTGCGTGCCCTGGCCGCACTGCCCAATACACACGCCGCCGTCATCTCCGGACGCTCGCTGCGCGACCTAGCCGCGGTGTCCCGGCTGCCGGCTGAAGTGCACCTGATCGGATCGCACGGTGCGGAGTCCGATATGGGCTTCGCGCACGTCCAGACCCTGGCCACCGAAGCCACCCTCCAGAAGGTCAGCACCGCCCTGTCCGAGGCTGTGGGTTTCCAGAAAGGCATCTGGATCGAACGCAAGCCCGTGGCGGTCTCCGTGCATACCCGGCCCGCGTCGCCGGACGTCGTGCAGGCCGTAACCGATACGGCGCGGGAGATCGCCAAAGCACACGGGCTGTTCTTCATAGTCGACGGATCGGTCCTGGACCTCTCGATAGTGGAACCGTCCAAGGCGGACGCCCTGGAAAACCTCAGGTCCCGGCTCAGTGCCAGTGCGGCGTTGTACGCGGGGGACGCCTACAGCGACGAACTGGCCATCGCCACGCTGCGCGGCCCGGACATGGGGCTGCGCGTGGGCCCGGGGGAGACCAGGGCAGCCCACCGGCTCCGCGACCCGGAGTCCTTCGCGCGTGTCCTGGCCATTCTCTTCGAGCTGCGGCGCGCCTGGCTCTTCGGCGAGGACGCTGTCGGCCTGGAACGGCATTCGATGATCGGCAACGGATCCTCCACTGCCCTGGTCACCCCCGATGCCAAAATCTGCTGGATGAGCCACCCGCTGCCGGACTCGGGATCCCTGTTCGCGCACATCCTGGGCGGGGACGCCGCCGGGCATTTTTCCGTGGAACCGGTCAAAACCTCGCAGGTGCTGGGCCAGCGCTACGTGGACAGCACCATGATCGTGGAGACCCGCTGGGCGGATGTGACCGTCACCGACTACCTGGAGCCGGCGCCGGAGGGCATCACCAGCCTGGTCCGGGTGCTGTCCGGCACCGGCGGCGCCAAGATCGTCTTCGCGCCGCGGCCGGACTACGCCAATGCGCCGTTCAGCATGGAGGCCCGGGGCGACGAGCTGCACGTGGTGGGCACGTCCGATCCCATCTTCCTGTATGCACCCGGCGTCAGCTTCAGCGTCACCTCCGACGGCCGGCACGCAACCGCCACCGCCTCGGTGAACCTGCAGGACGGACCGGTGGTGCTCACCCTGCGCTGCGGCGACACCGAGCCTGCGGCAGAGGACCCCGGCGATGAGAATGACAGGCGGGGCGTGGTGGCGCTGCACTCCCGCCGCTGGGTGCAGGAACTGGAACTTCCCTCGGTGAAGCCGTCTTTGGTCCGCCGTTCAGCGCTGGTGCTCCGGGCGCTGGTGCATGAGCCGACGGGGGCCGTGCTGGCCGCGCCCACCACATCCCTGCCCGAAGGAATCGGCGGAACGAGGAACTGGGACTACCGGTACTGCTGGCTGCGGGACGGCTCCATGACGGTGAACGCGCTGGTGGACCTGGGTTCCACGTCTGAGGCGGCCGGGTTCCTCAGCTGGCTTGGCCGGATCCTTGAGCACGCGCCCGGTCCGGAGTGGCTGCATCCGCTGTACTCCGTCACGGGGGCGCCGCTGTCCACGGAGGCCGTCATCGACAGCCTGCCCGGGTACGCGGGTTCCCGGCCCGTCCGGATCGGAAACGCCGCGGACCACCAGGTCCAGCTGGATGTCTTCGGCCCGATCGCCGAGCTCATCCACTCCCTCAGTGAACGGAGCGGGGAGCTTGCGGACGAGCACTGGGAGCTGATGGTGCAGATGGCCTCCGCAGTGCTGGCCCGCTGGCACGAGCCCGACCATGGCATCTGGGAAGCCCGCCGGCCGCCGCGCCACCATGTCTACACCAAGGTGATGTGCTGGGTGACGCTGGACCGGGCGCTCCGGACAGCCGCCCGGCACGGCCGGGTGCCGGAGGCGGCCTGGGAACCCACTGCACAAACCATCCGCGAGGAGGTCCTGCGGGAAGGCTGGGACGACTCGGCACAGTCCTACACCGTGGCCTATGACAGCCCGGACCTCGACGCCGCCGTCCTGCACATCGGCCTGTCCGGCATGCTGGACGTCCGCGACCAGCGCTTCCTGGACACCGTCACGGCGGTGGAACGCGAACTCCGGGTGGGGCCCACCGTCTTCCGGTACAGGTACGACGACGGCCTGCCGGGCCTGGAGGGCGGCTTCCACATCTGCACCACCTGGCTCATTGAGGCGTACGTCGCGGTGGGCAGGATCGAGGAGGCCTGGGACCTGTTCGACCAGCTGGTGAACCTGTTCGGGCCTACCGGGCTGCTGCCCGAAGAGTACGATCCCGGCACCGAGACGCACCTGGGCAACCACCCGCAGGCCTACTCCCACCTGGGCTTCATCCGCTGCGCCCGGCTGCTGGACCAGCACCAGGCCGGGGCCCGGCTGCCTTAACCCGGCGTGAACGCACAGTTGGGGCCCCTTCCGTTTGGGCCCCAGGTGTACGTTCGCGCTACGGGGAGCGGGCTGGACGCAGCTAGCGGGCGGCGGAGAAGATCCACGGCGCGGGCCGGGTGCCGGTGGCCAGGTCCGCGAGGATCCGGCCCACCACGGGCGTGAACTTGAAGCCGTGCCCGGAGAAGCCGGCACCGATAACCACAGGGCCGATCCGGTCGAGGATGAAGTCCTCGTCCGGTGTGGTGGTGTACGTGCAGCTGATGGCCTCGAGCGAATCGGCGTCAACACCCGGCAGCCAGGTTCGCGCGTAGTCCTGCAGGGCCGCGAGCTGGACGGGTTCGGGCAGGAAGGACCGCTTGTCCGGGTCCACCTCCGGACCCACGCCGTGCCAGCCCGCTTTGATGCCTTCGCCCGGCGTCTGCATGCCGTAGACCGGCGAGTACCAGCCTTTGTAGGCCGGGCTGGTTCCCGGCGTGTGGTTGAAGCCCGGCCACACGGCGCCGTCATCGGCGACGCGGAAGTGGGCGGGCTGTTCCTGCGTGACCCTGAGCCGGGGAATCCGCAGCTTTCCGTGTCCGGCCGCGCCGGCCAGCAGTTTCTCCGTCCAGCCGCCCGCCGTCACCACTGCCTGCGCGGCGGTGACCACCTCGGTTCCGCCTGACGCGCCGGGGCCGTCCGACTCCAGGGTGAGCCGGACGCCGTCGTCCATAATTTCCAGCGCCACCACCTTGGTGTGGTGCCGGATCTCGGCGCCACGGGCTGCGGCGAGCCGCTGGAAGGCGGGCAGCGCCGCCTCGGGGTTCAGCTGGCCGCCGTCGGGCATGTGCAGGACCTGCTGGTCGAACCGGATGCCGCGCCACCGTTCGGCGGCCTGGTCCGGGCTGAGGGATTCCGCCCGGATGCCTGCTTCGGTGAGGGCGGCCTGTACTTGGGGGAGCCGCGGATCGGGGCCGTGGTTGACGATGCCGGTGCGGGTGAGGAGCTGTTCGCCGCTGTCCTGCTCCAGCTCGTCCCAGAGCGCCAGCCCTTCGGCCAGCATGGCCACATATTCCGGCCGGTAGTAGCCGGGGTTCAGGTTGCGGGTGGTGCCGTGGGACGCCCCGATGCGGTGCCCGGGCCCGAACTGCTCCAGCAGCGTGACCTGCCGGCCGCGGCGTGCCAGTGCCCATGCGGCTGCCGAGCCCATGGCTCCGCCGCCGATCACCACAGTGTCCAGGATTGTTCCCATCTGTTCCTCCTCAGGTTCGGGGTCAGGCGAGCAGCAGCGCCACGCCGATCATGGCGGGCACGGCCACCACCGTGGTCAGCAGCACGGTGTCCTTGGCCACGGTCAGTCCGGTCTTGTACCGGCTGGCGGCCACAAAGACGTTCTGCGCGGTGGGGAGCGCGGACGTAACCACGACGGCGAAGAGCGCGTGTCCTTCCATCCCCAGCGCAAAGCGTGCGAAAACATAGGCGAGGGCCGGCTGGATGACCAGCTTGAAGGCGCTCGCCAGGAGGGTGTCGATGCGGCGGCCGGCTGATGCCTGCAGCGGCCTGCTGCCGTTCAGGCTCATGCCGAAGGCGATCAGCATGGCGGGAATGGCGGCGCCGCCGATCAGGTGGATCGGCTCCATGACCAGCGCGGGAACCTGGAACCCGGTCCCGGCCACCAGCAGGCCCAGCCCGGAGCCCACAATCATCGGGTTCCTCAGGATCATCACCACAAACCGCAGCGGCGTGGTGCGGTGGGAGCTGGTGCTTGAATCCAGGATCATCAGGAACAGCGGCGTGAAGAAGGCCAGCTGGAAGATCAGCAGCGGAGCCACATAGCTGGCGTCGCCCAGGACGTAGACGGCGATGGGGATGCCCAGGTTGGCGGAGTTCGCCAATGAAGCGGCCATGGAGGACATCAGCGCTTCCGGCAGGGCACGCTTGAGCAGGAACTTGGTGATGGCAAAGAAGATCGCTGCGGTGGCGAGCGCCGCCACGGCGGTCACCAGCAGCGGCTCCGCAAAGACTTCCTGGAGCCTCGCCTTGCTGAGGGTTTCGAACAAGAGCGCGGGGCTGGCCACAAAAAACGTCAGGCCGCTGAGGACCTGGCGTGAGTTCTCGCCCAGGATCTTCCGCCGGCCCACAAACCAGCCCACCAGGATGATGCACCAGACAACAAAAAAGCCCGCGAGTACGCCTAACAAGGATGGTCTCCTAAGGCGCAGCGCCAGTCAGGGCCAGGTCTCACGCTCCCGGTTACAAAACGGCGTTGTTAAGGGCGAAAGGGGGGCGCATCAGTCCCGGGGTGTGGCCCTCCGCGGGATCGTTTCCGATCTGCACAATCCTGTTGTCCTGGTCCACGTGGACAACCTTCGGCGTGTAGGCATTTGCCTCTTCCGTGGTCATCTGGGCATAGGTGATCAGGATGACGATGTCGTTCTCGTGCATCAGGTGCGCGGCGGCCCCGTTGATGCCGATGACCCCTGAACCGCGTTCGCCGGCGATGGTGTAGGTCTCCAGGCGGGCACCGTTGGTGACGTCCACAATGGCAACGAGCTCGCCGGGCAGGATGTCGGCAGCGTCCAGCAGGTCCAGGTCGACGGTGACCGAACCAACGTAGTGCAGGTCAGCGTGCGTCACGGTGGCCCGGTGGATTTTGGACTTGAACATTGTGCGATTCATAACCAGATCAGTCTAGCGTCGGGGTCAGGATCGCGCAGTGACGCAGGAAACACTGGTGCCCGGGGCGTCATGGAGCCACCGGGTATGGTGCGAATAGGCGCCGAAGCCCTTAGCCGCCGTCGGGATTCCGGACCGATTCCGCGGTGATGTCCAGTGTCTCGCGGGCGGCGAGGATGGCTGGGCGCTTCGCGCTGGAGCGGCGCACGGAGGTGAAGATGGTGCGGTGCGGATTGCCGGGCAGATCCAGGAGCTGGGCGGTGGTGCCGCGGCCGGTCCAGACGAGGTCCGGCATGAGGGCCACGGCGTTTCCTGACTCGATGAGCCGGATCTGGGCCTGCAGGTCGGCGGTTTCGAAACGGACGTCGGGCTCGAAGCCCGCGCTCCGGCAGGCCTGTTCGGCCCAATGCCGGGAGGCGGCACCGCGCGGCTCCATTACCCAGGCGAGTCCGGCAGTGTCCTCGATGGAGGCGATTTGCGGCCGGTCCGGGGATGCCGGCGGGACCGCGAGCCGGATCGCGTCGGTGGTGAGCTTGATGCGGTCCAGCTCCGGGTAGCGCGGGGCGGCGTGGCCCGGATACTGCTCGGCGATCACGAGGTCGAAGTCCCGGGCCCACGTCTCGTGCAGCGCGGTTTCTGGCTCACGCTGGATCATTTCGATCCGGACCTCAGGGTATGCCGCGGCCATCCTTGAGAGGGTCTCCGGCATCAGGGCCAGGGCCGCCGACTGGAACACGGCGATGCGGACGGTGCCGGTGACGGTGGTCAGCGAAGCGGCCAGATCAGCCTCCGCCTGCTCCAGTGTTTCGAGCAGCTGGGCGGTGTGTGCCACCAGGACTTCTGCCTGTGGCGTCAGCTGGACGCGGCGCCCGGTCTTCCTGAGGAGCTCGACTCCGGCTTCCTTCTCCAGCAGGGCCAGCTGCTGGGAGACCGACGACGGGCTGTACTGCAGTGCCTCGGCCACCTCGGCCAGTGTGCCCCGGATCTTCAGTTCGCGTAGCAGCCTGAGGCGGCGGACATCGAGCATGGCCACATTCCTTGGTGAACCTAATGAATATTAGTTAGAAGTATTCACTTTATCTAATGCAACAGCGCTTGCATACTGTAGTACCTGAGTTACCCCCGTCACAGCCCCATTGCGAGGGCGCCGCGATGGGGCCGCATCCCCAACCAGGAGTTCCTGATGAGCACCAAAGATATGACGCAGTCGATCATGCGGCGCAAGCCCATTGACGACATCGAAGAAGAAAACAAGCACAGCGGACTGTTCAAATCCCTCGGCCTCTGGCAACTCACGGCCATTGGCGTCGGCGGCATCATCGGCGTCGGCATCTTCTCGCTCGCTGGCCTTGTGGCCGCGGGCAGTGAAAGCTCACCCGGGGTTGGGCCCGCGGTGCTGATTTCCTTCCTGGTCGCAGGCCTGGCCTCTGCGGCTGCCGCGCTGTCCTACGCCGAGTTTGCCGGCATGATTCCCCGGGCGGGCTCCGCTTACACCTACGGCTATGTGGCGCTGGGCGAGGTGATCGGCTGGTTCATCGGCTGGGACCTGCTGCTGGAGTACATCGCCATTGTTGCCGTGGTGGCCATCGGCATTTCGGGCTACTTCGATGCGTTCCTGTCCGGCATCGGCATCCACATGCCCATCTGGATGACGTCCACGCCCGACGAAGGCAAGGGCGGCATCGTGAACATTCCCGCCATCCTCGTGTGCCTCCTGGTGACCTGGATCCTTTCCCGGGGGACCAAAGCCTTTGGCCGGTTCGAGCTGGTGGCCGTTGCCATCAAGGTCATCCTGATTCTCTTCATCATCGGCCTGGGCATCTTCTATATCGACACCAACAACTACAACCCGTTTATGCCCAGCGGCTTCGGCCCCGTGCTGGCGGGTGCCGCCACCGTGTTCTTCGCCGTGTTCGGCTACGACGCCATGAGTACCGCGGCCGAAGAAGCCACGGACGGCAAGAAGCACATGCCCAAGGCCATCATCCTGTCTCTGATCATTGCCATGCTGCTCTACGTGGCCGCCACCCTGGTGCTGACCGGCATGCAGAACTACAAGGACATCGACCCCAAGGCAGGTTTCGCCTCCGCATTCACCGGCGTGGGTCTGCCCGTCATCGCCACCATCATTTCGGTGTTCGCCGTCCTCTCCATCCTTACCGTGATGCTGACCTTCCTCCTGGGCGTCACCCGCGTCTGGTTCTCCATGAGCCGCGACGGCCTGCTCCCCGGCTGGTTCGCCAAGACCGACCGCCACGGCACCCCGCAGCGCGTGACCTGGATTGCCGGCGTCGCCTCTGCGTTGCTGGCCGGCGTGTTCCCCATCAAGGCCGTCGCCGACCTGACCAACATCGGCATCCTGGCCGCGTTCGTCGTCGTCTGCTTCTCGGTGATTGTGTTCCGCTACAAGAAGCCGGACGCCCCGCGGACCTTCCGCCTGCCCCTGATGCCGGTCATCCCCGCGTTCGGTGTGCTGGCCTCGGCGTTCCTGATGTTCCAGCTTCACTGGGAGACATGGATGCGCTTCGGCATCTGGCTGGTCATCGGCCTGGCCATCTACTTCTTCTACGGTAAGAAGCACTCCCTGATGAACCCGAACAGCCCGCGCCATGAGGAAGCCGTGGAGATGCACCGCCCCGTCGGCTGACCTCCCCTCGGGACCCTCTCTCACTTCCTGCAGGTTTTACCCAAACGCTCTTTCACTTTTCGGGCAAAAACGATGAACCCTCTCTCACCTTCTGTGAGGGAGGGTTCATCTGTTGTGGTGGAAGGTGAGAGAGGGTTGGCCCTAAAACCGCAGGAAGTGAGAGAGGGTGGCCCGAAAGTCGCAGGAAGTGAGAGAGGATCGCCCGAAAACGTGCAGGAAATGAGAGAGGATCCGGGGGTTTTCTGACCGATCGGACGGCTCAGAAAAGGGTTGGGTTTCCTAACCGGTATTGCTTAGAAAACATCGCTTTATCTTATGTGACTGCAGGCTCATACTGATGAATAAGACCCCTTCAGTACCCACGGAAAGAACGAGTTGCAGCCATGACCAACATTGCTATGGAGCCCGGCGTGAATGCCGGATCCGCGCCCCGCACATCTGACGTTGACGTGCCCCAGGCGCGTGCCCTCGCGGCGGAAACCATCGGGCTGGTGCGCCGCTGGCTGACGGAGGCTTCGAAGGTTCCCGTGGACGCTTCGGCCGAGCAGCTCGCCGGGGTCCTGAAGGATCCGAACGGCCTGGACTTCACCGTCGGTTTCGTGGACGGCGTCGTCCGCCCCGAGGACCTGAACGTCGCCGCCCGTAACCTCGCGGCCCTCGCGCCGAAGGTCCCGGCGTTCCTGCCCTGGTACATGCGCAGCGCTGTCCAGCTCGGCGGTGCCATGGCGCCGGTCCTGCCGCAGGTGGTCATCCCGATCGCCCGCAAGGTGCTCCGCGAAATGGTGGGCCACCTGATCGTTGACGCCACCGATGCCAAGCTGGGCCCGGCCATCGCCAAGATCCGCAAGGACGGCGTCAAGCTCAACGTCAACCTCCTCGGCGAGGCAGTCCTCGGCGAGCACGAGGCCTCCCGCCGGCTCGAGGGAACCCACACGCTGCTGGCCCGCCCGGACGTGGACTACGTCTCAATCAAGGTCTCATCCACCGTGGCCCCGCACTCGCCGTGGGCCTTCGACGAGGCGGTGGAGCACGTCGTCGAGAAGCTCACCCCGCTCTTCCAGCGCGCCGCGTCCTTCGCAACCAACGGAAGCAAGGCCAAGTTCATCAACCTGGACATGGAGGAATACAAGGACCTGGACATGACCATCGCGGTCTTCACCAGGATCCTGGACAAGCCCGAGTTCAAGAACCTCGAAGCCGGCATCGTGCTGCAGGCCTACCTCCCGGACGCCCTTTCCGCCATGATCCGGCTCCAGGACTGGGCCGCGGAGCGCCGCGCCAACGGCGGCGCCGCCATCAAGGTCCGCGTGGTCAAGGGCGCCAACCTGCCCATGGAACAGGTCGAATCCTCGCTGCACGACTGGCCGCTCGCCACCTGGGGCACCAAGCAGGATTCGGACACCAACTACAAGCGCGTCATCAACTACTCCCTGCACCCGGACCGGATCAGCAACATCCGCATCGGCGTGGCCGGACACAACCTCTTCGACATCGCCTTCGCCTGGCTCCTGGCCAAGCAGCGCGGCGTGGAATCAGGCATCGAATTCGAGATGCTGCTGGGCATGGCGCAGGGCCAGGCCGAAGCCGTCAAGAAGGACGTCGGTTCGCTCCTGCTC
>DATCVX010000641.1:0-1618 GCA_036566705.1 Arthrobacter sp.
CGGCACGGCGGCGCTCGTCACGGGTCCTGGCGTAGGCGGCGGCGCGGCGGCGGAAGGCATCCAGTTCAAGGTCGATGACGGGGTTGGCAGCTTCCCCGCCTGAGTTGATGGCGAAGTCCGTTCCGGCTGCCTTCCAGCGCCGCTCGCGTGCATCTCCAGCCGTGGGCGCGGGGGCCACAATGCCCCATTTCTGCAGCGCACGCAAGTGGTAGCTCATGGCACTGGGGGTCAGGCCGGTCAACGCGGCAAGTTCGGTGGCCGTCCGGCTGACCTGGGTGGAATACAGCTCGGAGATGACCTCCAGCCGGGCGGCGTGGGCCAGTGCCCGGATCGCCTTCGGATCGGTGATCTCCACTTTCTTCTCCGGGCGCTGCCGGCCTGCGGATTCCGTATTCACGGCTTCAGTGTATCCAGCGCCTGCCAGCTGTGAAGGAACCGTTTGATATCAGGCGGGCAGCAGGAACCCGTCGCGCACCAGGTTCGCCACGTCGGCGAGCAGCCCGCTCCGGAACGTGCCGCCGTCGAACCCGTCCTCCCCTGACAGGGTGCCGCCCAGCAGCGCCTCCAGGGCGCCGGCGATCTGCCCCACGGTCAGGTCGCCGTCGCACGCGGAGACGAAGCCGGCCAGTTCGGTGCTGAGCAGGTTGGTCCGGCGCAGCCCGGCGCCCTGGCGCAGCAGGATCACGCCCGGGTGTTCGGCCCCGGGCCGCTGGTGCCGCTCCTCCGTGACGTCGTCCGCCACGAGCAGGTGCGTGTCTTCGAGATTGTTGGCCGCCAGCCAGTCTGAACGTTCGACGGCGGCGCCCAGATGGGGTCCGACTGGCTGCTCTATGGGGTAGGTGATTTCCTCGAACCGGCTGATGACGGGCCCGGCGCCGGCTGCGGGACGCCGCAGGTAGATCATGCCGAAGCCGATGCCCTCCACGTTCCGGGACGCGAAGTCCGCGAGGTAGGCGGCGTAGGCGTTTTGGTAGTGCTTCCGGTCGCGGGATTCGGAGGCGTCCTGCAGCCAGGTTTCGGCGTACTGCTCCGGTCCCACCTGCTCGCGCTGGATGAACCAGGCGTCCACGTCCGGATTGGCCCAGTTTTGCGGCCGGTCCGACCACGACGTACCCGCTGTGACTTCCCAGTTGCCCAAAAGTTGGGCTGTTCCGGCCGGCGCCAGGACCGACGGCAGCGCGGCCACCAGCGATGCCACGATGTCGTCCCCGGCCAGCCCGCCGTCCCGGTAGGTGAACTGTCCTGACGCGTCCTCGCCGAGGGTCCGCGGCGTGATGACGAACGGCGGGTTGGACACCACCAGTTCAAATTCCTCCCCGGCCACCGGATCCAGCAGCGATCCCAGCCGCAGGCTGACCCGGTCCTCGAGCCGGTCCGGGTCCAGGTGCAGCGCCTCCGCGTTGAGGATCAGGTTGAAACGGGTGAAGGCCAGAGCACGCGCGGAGATGTCCGTGGCCGTGACATGCTCGGCATGGTGCAGGAGGTGGAAGGTCTGGATTCCGCAGCCCGTTCCCAGGTCCAGGGCCTTGGCCACGTGGCGCCGGACGGTGGTCTGCACCAGCGTGGTGGACGCCTGCCCGATGCCCAGCACGTGGTCGTGCCGGAGCACTCCCGCCTG
>DATCVX010000642.1:0-2434 GCA_036566705.1 Arthrobacter sp.
CCACGATGCCTTCCGGGGTTCCGCCGATGCCCATGAGTGCGTCAACGCCGGTGCCGGAACGGGCAGCAGCGATGGCGCCTGCCACGTCGCCGTCCATGATGAACTTGGTGCGCGCGCCTGCCTGCCGGATTTCCTCCACCAGCGGCTTGTGGCGGTCACGGTCGAGGATCATGACGTTGAGCTGGTTGACCTTAACGCCCTTGGCCTTCGCGATCAGGTGCAGGTTCTGCTTGACCGGCAGACGCAGGTCAACCATGTCGGCGGCCTCAGGACCGGTGACCAGCTTCTCCATGTAGAACACGGCGGAGGGGTCGAACATGGAGCCGCGCTCGGCCACGGCCAGCACTGCGAGGGCGTTGTTGATGCCCAGCGCGGTCAGTCGGGTGCCGTCGATGGGATCCACCGCGACGTCGCATTCGGGGCCGGTGCCGTCGCCTACGTGTTCGCCGTTGAACAGCATCGGGGCTTCGTCTTTTTCGCCTTCGCCGATAACCACAACGCCGTTGAAGTGGACCGTGTGAAGGAAGGAGCGCATGGCGTCAACGGCAGCGCCGTCGGCCTTGTTCTTGTCGCCGAAGCCAACCCAGTGGCCGCCGGCGATGGCCGCTGCCTCGGTGACGCGAACAAGTTCAAGGGCAAGGTTGCGGTCAGGCTCGTCGATCCCCACAGCCAGGGACGGCGAAATCGTGGAGTACTGCTGGGTCATAGGCGCTGGTGACACGTGAACCTCTTCTTCGAGTGGCGATCATTGGACCCGTTCCACCGGTTGAGGCGGATACGGTGATTCCTCTGCTTCCGATCATAGTCGCGGCGCCGCCTTCCCGGCATGGCATGACGCGGGTCCGCAATGTGCCGGACCTGGCAGGGGCCGCCGTTGCTGCCGCCCCGAGTGTGAGTTGGGCGCCTGAATGCGCGACTATAGAGGGGTGAGTGATATGCAGGAAAAGACCAGCCCGGGCCAGGACGCCTCCGGTTCCGGGAGCGCGGACCAGGCCACGGATGCCGCGGAGCAGCAGCCCGTGAAGCCCGTAATCCCGGCGGCAGCGGCCAAACGCGCCAACGCCTCAGTGATGGGCATGATCATTGCCCTGGTCGTCAGCATCGCTGCCTTCCTGCCGATCGTGCTCATGAATCCGTTCCCGAAAAGTGACGGCTTCCGGCCCGACATCGATGTGAGCACTGTGGCCCGGAACGCCACGGATGTGGCAGGATTCACACCCGTCGCGCCGGAGACCGGCGGCACATTCACGTCCAACTACGCCCGATGGGAGTCAGGCAGCGGCAGCGGCGTCCCCACCTGGGAAGTGGGTTTCCTCACACCCAACGACTCTTTCATCGGGCTGATCCAGACCCGGCAGGCCAATCCCACCTGGCTCCTCCAGGAAACAGGAAACGCACCCGTCACCGGATCCCGCAACGCGGGCGGCCAGGAATGGGAGCTTCGGGACTCGGGCAAGGGCAACAGGAGCATGGTGCTGAACTACCGGGGCACCACCGTCATCCTCACCGGGCCCGCCAAACTGGACGAGTTCGCGGTACTGGCGGACGCCGTCGTGAAGTCACTGGAAAGTAACCCGGCCGCCACAGTTTCACCCTCGGCCACACCTTCACCGTAAAGTAACCCCGTGGCTACTTACCTGACTCCTGCCCTTGCCTGGCGCCGCATGCGCGAAGGCAACGAACGCTTCGTCGCCGGCGAATCCTCGCACCCGAACCAGGACGCGTCCCGCCGGTCCTCGCTGGTGGAAAACCAGCACCCGTTCGCCGTGATTTTCGGCTGCTCGGACTCCCGGCTCGCCGCAGAAATCATCTTCGACCTGGGACTGGGGGACGCCTTTGTGGTGCGCACCGCCGGCCAGGTGATCGACGACGCCGTCCTCGGCTCCCTCGAGTACAGCATCAGTGTGCTGGGGGTACCGCTGATCGTGGTCCTGGGGCACGACAGCTGCGGCGCCGTGAGCGCCACCAAGTCCGCCGTGGACACCGGCCACATGCCGGTGGGCTTCATGCGGGACCTCGTGGAACGCATCACTCCCTCGGTGCTGACCTCGATGCGCAATGGCGAGCACGAGGTCAACGACATGGTGGTTGAGCACGTCAAGCAGACGTCCCAGCGCCTGGTGGACAGCTCCCGTGTGATTTCCGCCGCAATCGAGGACGGCCGCGCCGCGGTGATCGGCCTCTCCTACAGCCTGGCGGAGGGCCGCGCGAACGTGGTTTCCGGCATCGGCGAGGTTTAGGCCCGGCCCGGTACAGGGCCCGTAGCATGCGGTTCACGGTTTTAGCCCCGGCGGCCAATCGCCCTAAGCTAGCCCCATGACTTCCACTGAAGAATTCCGCATTGAACATGACACGATGGGCGAAGTCCGCGTCCCCGTGAACGCCCTGTACCGTGCACAGACGCAGCGTGCAGTTGAAAACTTCCCGATCTCCG
>DATCVX010000643.1:0-3082 GCA_036566705.1 Arthrobacter sp.
GGGCAAACGACAGCTCGTTGTCCTCGGTGAGGACGGACGTGTCATACACCCCGCCACGGCCGTCTCCCGGCGGCAGCGAGCCATCCAGCCTGGCCGCGATGACATCGCGGAGCGTACGCGTCCGGAACAGGGCCGCAGTGCCAGTGACCACCAGGCACTTGCCCTTGAGCCGCTTCACGTCGCGGGCGTAGCGTGCGTATTCGTTGCGCTGTAGGTGCCCCACGAACCCGCCGCCGTGCCCGCCACGGAAAACGCCCCCGACGGCGCCAAGCCGGGAATCGCGCTGCAGGTGGGCTACAGCCCGCTCGATGAAGTCGCGGGACAGTTGCGAGTCGGCGTCCTGGATAAGGATCATGTCCTCGGGCTCGGCTGCGGGCAGGAGTCCACTGAGCGCGAAGTTCAGTGCGCCGGCCTTTTTGTCGGAATTCCCCTCGGTGCGGAGGACCTCCGCGCCCCCTGAACGGGCAATTTCCTCGGTGGCATCGGTGCAATTGTCGGCCACCACAATCACCCTGTCCGGGCGGCGGGTCTGCGATGTGAGGGATTTCAGGGTTTCACCGATACCGGCTTCCTCATTATGCGCCGGAATGAGGACCGTAATCACAGGAACACAGGTCCGGAAGATGCCGCAACGGATGCCGGAAAATTCCGTCCGAACGCGTGGAAAAATGCATGAAATTGTGACGCAGCGCGCATTAACTAATTATCCCCACAGGAAAGTCATCGAATTCTTATTTCCTCTGAGCCTTTCAGCGCCAACTCAATCCATCGGCAGAGTACTGACAGCGAAGGCACAAGTTTTGGTAAAGAAGAACTCAACGCAGCTTGACCGCAGCCTGAGGGGGCTGAGAGGCCGCAGTGCGCACTGAGGTGCCGCGCCGCCGTCGCACTCCACCCCAAACCGCACAGAAAAGTACCAAAAGTACCTGACTGATTGAGTTTCGCACTGTTACAAATGTTGTAATGCGCCCCGGAACAACCGCAAGACCCTGGCCGCCGGACTGGCAGCCGGCCTCCTGATGAGCTGCGTGGGGGTGAGCCTGGCAGCACCCACGGCCAACGCGGAGCCCAGCAGCTACCGCTTCGATTTCGGCAGCGGGCCGGTGGAGGAAGGATTCATCGGCGTGAGTGCGGCCGACGCCTATAGCCCGGAAACCCGGTACGGCTTCAACACTCCGGAGAACATAGCCAACGTGGGCGCCTCCGGCAGCGGCGTTGCCGGCGATGCCGTGCGCTTCCTGCAGTTCGGCACCAAAAGCCCCAACACCTTCAACGGAAGCGTTCGACGTCCGCAACATGGCCACCGGCGGGCAGATCGCGCGCGGCTTCCGCAACGACGGCCAACTGGAGGCCATCCTGCAGTACATCAAGCCGGGGGATCTGTTCCTGCTGAAGATGGGGATCAATGACACCGCCGCCAAGAACGCCACCACGGAGGCCGAGTTCAAGGAGATCATGCGGGAGATGGTCCGGCAGGTCGCGGCCGCAGGCGCCACGCCCGCGCTCATCACGCCGCAGGGCCGTGCCACGGACTTCGTGGACGGCGTGCACAGCTCGGCGACACGCTGCACCCCAACCGTGCCGGCGCGGCGAACTGGCCCGCCTGGTGTCAGAAGATCTAGGCCGCCAAGGCCTCTGACCCCGGCGGAAAGGCCCCGAATCCTCCGCGAAATTTGAGCCTATCTTGAGGCATCCCTTCGGATCCCCTGCAGTTGACGGTCCACGCTATAAGCATCAGACCACCATCTGCAGGGGAAGCAGGAAGAGCCATGGGGAACGAATCAGCTCTGGATGAGGTCACTGCCGTGGGAGGCGTGATCACGGACCAGCATCCGCTCGACTTCCACACCCTGGGGCTCGCCGGCTGCATCGACCGGCTCACCGCGCCCTTCCGCCACCAAGGGACAGCAGTCCACTGGGATACTCCGCACTGGGGCATCGAGATCCCGGCGGACTGCGCGTCCCTGCTGTACCAGGCGGCCCGCGAAGCGCTGAGCAACGCCCTCAAGTACTCGGACGCGTCCGCGCTCACGGTCCAGCTCGCGGCAGTGGACCACGGCATCCGCCTGGTGGTGTCCGACGACGGCGCGGGCTTTGACAGCAAACTCGCCATCAGCGGCCGGCACCACGGCTACGGCCTGCGGCTGATGTCGGTGGCAGTCCACGAGGCCGGCGGCTCCGTGGACATCTGCTCAAGCCCGGGCCGCGGCACCTGCGTGACTGTCACCCTGCCACTGGACTAGGACGGAAGCCCGCCGCGCTTTGGGGGGCGGCGGGCCTTCGTGCCGGCCCGGCGTCGGTACAGTTCCCGGCTGGCCGCGGCCTACCCCGACAGCTTCTCGGCATCAGGTTTGAGATCGCCGATGCGCTGCGGTTGGTCGAACACGTTCTGAAAGCCCAGCGCGTCCCTCATTCCAGCACAGAACAACCACCGCGGCCAGAGCCTCCGGAAGGTTCTTGACAGCCCGTCCGGGCAGGCGCTGAATGATGAATAAGGGCGGATCCACAGCAGGAAAACGGCAGCACAGGAGCAGCGGTCATGAACGACAAACTGGTAGCGGCGCAGCGCATCCACAGTGAAGCGCCGGCCGAAGGGGACGAACTGGCGGACCCCACGGACATCCGGATGCATTCCCAGGAACCCGCCGAGGGCCCGGACACCGAGCCCGAGGCCGGCGCGTAGGGACGCATCGCGGGCACCCGGCCAACTCCGACCACCCCCGGAATTTCCGGGGCGGGTCTTGCGGTACCGCGTTCAACCCGGCTAGGTTGAATCGATACAAGAAACCGCTTTCCCGCGCCGCTTACAGGCGCGTGCCCAGTAGCGGTTCACAGCGGAATTGGACACGATGACTGTAAACACCACTGTCAGATGGATCGACGGCGACGTACCTTCGGAACTCAGCGGCGGAACCACCTGGGGCATGCCGTTCGCCCGCGGAACGGTGGCCGGCACGGATGCCCTGGCCGTCCGCGACTCCGCCGGGCACCACGTGGCCAGCCAGGCCTGGCCACTGGCCACGTGGCCTGACGGCTCACTGAAGTGGGCAGGCATCGCCCTGCCGGCCACGGATGCCCCTTC
>DATCVX010000644.1:0-7496 GCA_036566705.1 Arthrobacter sp.
CTGAACGTCAGCGCGTCGGAGTCCGACGGCGTGCGGCTGCTGTCGCGGTTCAGTTCCGTGAAATGGGCGCGGGTTCCGGCGAGGAGGCTTCCGCTGAACCCTGCGGCTCGCGCCAACGCCTTGAATTCCTGCCAGCTGTCCGGCTCGGTGACGTGGCTGGCCGGATGGAACACCGCGAGCCGCTTGGCCTCGGCCAGGTACGGGGCGAGGTCTGCCACGGCGCTGGCGGGGTCCGCAGTTACTGCCCGGATGTCCAGCCCGGCTCCGTGGACGGCGGCCGAGGCGGCCGCCGCGTGCAGCTGGGCAGCCCAGCCGGACCGGCCGGAGCCGGAGGAGTCAACGCCTTCCGAATCTTCGACGAGTTCCACCAGGACGGCATCGAGCCCGGGGATCGCCGGGAGCCGGCCTGACTGCGACCCTGCAACCACCGCCAGCGCCGGAACCCGGCCGCTTCCACCGCCTACGTGCGCGGTGACCACCCCGGGCGCACGGGCGTCGCCTGCGGAAGCAGCGCCGGCCGCTTCCACCGCCTCCTGCGGCTCCAAGGTGGCGGCTTCCAGGAGAAGGGACTGCCTGACAGCGTCCCCGGCCGCGACATCCACCGGAAACGGGCGCGACAGCGGCGTGCCGTAGGTCTTGAAGGAGGCGTCCGTCCAGTTCCGCTGGTCCTCGGTTTCAAAGACATCGCCGGTGAACGACAGCCGGAATGCCGTGCCGGCATCGGCCCATTCGAGGGCCGCTATGTCCATAAACGGCTGGTGCGGGCTGATGTCGCGGGGAAACTGCGCGGCCGCGCTGCCGCCGTCGGGGTGTTCCACGGTGATGTCCTTGCCCGCATCGGCGGGATGGTGGAGAACCACCAGTCCGATCCGGTTGCTGCGGAAGGCGTGCGCGGCGGTGCCTTCGAAGGCAATCTCCACCTTTGCGGGAGTGAAAACGGCGCTCAGGACGGCGTCATACTCCACGCCATAGCCGGCAAACGCAACGGTCCAGCGCGCGTGCAGGCCGTCGTCGTCCTGGTTGATCTCGACGCTTCGGACCGAAGGCTGCGGAGTCCGCCAGTCCTGGTCCCGGACAACAGCCTTGACGGCCCGCAACACCGGCCGGCCCGCATAGCTGATGTGTGCCAGCTCGTCGCCGACAAGCCGGGCAGTCCACGGTCCCGCGGACAGTACCCGGAGCGGGGGTGCCAGCCGGGCCCGGACGGAAGCGGACAGTACGGGCTGGGTATCGGCAAGGGGCTGGAAAGACACGGCACTGCTCTCTGCCTTGCGCGGGGCTGCTATGGCCCGGGTGCCCGGCGTCGCTGAAGCAAACTCAAAGAGGGCCTGTGAGGCAGGCCATACCCGATTATGGAATCAGCACCACGCACAAGTCAACCGGTTGACCAGTGGGCGGACCGGGAAGCCGGGCGCGAGCAGGGCATGAGCCCGAAACGCTACTGCGAGGCGTCGAAGCCGGCGAGCAGCCGCCGCGAAGCCGTCAGCATATGCGAGCGCATGGTCCTGGTGACGGCCTCGGCATCATGTGCCTCCAGGGCGGCGAAAATTTCCGCATGCTCCTTGAGCGCTGCCGCCGCATGACCTTCGTCTGTCAGTGCACGGTCCACCCAGATCCGCAGCAGTGACCGGATGCTCTGCAGCAGCTCCTGCAGGACCTGGTTCCCGGAGCTTTCGGCGATTTCCCGGTGGAATGCGGCGTCGGCCTCCACAAAGGCGGCCAGATCATCGAGGGTTTCGGCCATGGTGGCCAGGTTGCCGCGCATACGCTCCAGCGCCTCATCGGTGATCCGGTCGGCGGCCAGCTGAGCAGCCTGCACCTCCAGGCCGCTTCGCAACTCCACCAGTTCGCGCGTCCGGGGGGCGCCCAGCATCAGGCCCCAGCTCAACGTGCGGGGCAGGAGCTCGGAGATGCCGTCGCGCAGGTACGTGCCGGAGCCGGGGCGAACAATCACGATGCCCAGGATCTCCAGCGCGGCGAGGGCCTCGCGCACGGCGGACCGGCCCACGCCCAGGGACGCAGCCAACTGCCGCTCTGCGGGAAGGCGCGTGCCGACGGCGATATCACCGCTGGTGAAATAGGCCAGCAAACGCTCGGCGACCTCCGAGACAACGGAGCCCTGGCCGACAGAACCGAGCGCTGCGCTGATCTTGGCCGTCGATGCGGCGGAGTTTGTGGACACCCCCCAAGGGTAGCAACCGGTCCCGCCACCGGCCGCAATGCTGATTTCAAAAAGAACACGTCAACCGGTTGACCAATTTAGGATTCGCTCCTATCGTTGAAGTCACAATGCTTTAGCCGCCGGTTGGCCCCCAATCCCTTCCGGCGTTGAAACAGACCCCAAGCCTCCAGTGACGGACGCGCCCGGGGACATCAACATCTAGGAGTCAATGTGGACACCACACAATCGGTGGTCGAAAAATCCGCAATCAGGAAAGTGGCGGTCCGGCTTGTCCCGTTCGTCGCCCTGATGTTCTTCATCAACTACCTGGACCGGACGGCCATCTCGTTCGCCGGCCCCAACGGCATGAACACGGACCTGGCCCTCTCAGCAGCCCAGTTCGGCTTCGCATCCGGAGTGTTCTTCATCGGCTACATCCTGCTGGAGGTTCCCAGCAACCTGGCACTGCACAAGTTCGGCGCCCGCCGCTGGCTCGCCCGCATCATGGTCAGTTGGGGCATCGTCTCACTGCTGTTCACCTGGGTGGGCAACGTTGAGCAGCTCTACATCCTGCGCTTCATCCTGGGCGTGGCCGAAGCCGGCTTCTTCCCCGGCGCCATCCTGTTCCTGAGCCTCTGGGTCCCTTCCCGCCACCGCAGCAAGATCCTCGCGCTGTTCTACCTGGCCCAGCCGCTGACCACCGTGATCGGTGCGCCGCTGGCGGGCCTCCTCATCCAGCAGCACGGCCTCTTCGGGCTCGCCGGCTGGCGTGTGATGTTCTTCGGCGTCGCCATCCCCGCCATCATCGTCGGCATCGTCGCCTGGTTCTACCTGGCTGATTCCCCCGCCAAGGCCAAGTGGCTGACCCAGGACGAAAAGACCTGGCTGACCGGCGCCCTGGAGAAGGAAAAGAAGGAAACCGCGGCCAGCAACAAGCACGTCAGCGTCCGCACCGTCTTCGGCAACGGCCGCGTCTGGATGCTCTCCGCCATCTACTTCGGCTTCATCTACGGCCTGTACGCCCTCGGCTTCTTCCTGCCCACCATCATCGCCGGCTTCGAAGGCATCTACGGCACCAAGTTCGACGTCCTCCAGAAGGGCCTGATCACCGCGATCCCGTACCTGCCGGCAGCGTTCGCCCTGTACTTCTGGTCAAAGGACGCCACCAAGCGCGGCGTCAAGACCTGGCACATCGCCCTTCCCGCCCTCATCGGCGGCCTGAGCATCCCGCTGGCACTGTTCGCCGGCTCCCCGGCGGCCACCATCGCCGTCATCACCATCACTGCGATGTCCATCTTCGCGGCCCTGCCCAACTTCTGGACTGTGCCCACCCAGTTCCTGACCGGCGCAGCAGCGGCTGCCGGCATCGCCCTGATCAACACGATCGGCAACCTGGCCGGCTTCAGCGCAGGCTACGTCACCGGCTGGCTCAAGGACTGGACCGGCGGCTACACCGTTCCGATGTTCGTGGTAGGCGGCTTTATGCTCCTCTCCTCGATCCTGATGGTGGTGCTCAGCCGCTCCGGCAAGGTCAGCGAGGGCATCCCCGCCGAGGCACTGGATCCCCAGGGAGCCGGACACCACTCCGAGCCGTAACAGACCCGGGGGCGTCCGCCTTACCCGCGGGCGCCCCCGCACCAATTCAACTAACCGGTGGTCGAGCCACCGGAGCGAGCAATAACTCCAGGAGCTTTCCCATGACCCGCCTGTTCAATGAACCCGCAGCGTTTGCTGATGAGATGATCGAGGGCTTTGTCGCCTCCCACGGCCGCTGGGTGAAGCGCGTTTCCGGCGGCGTTGTCCGCAACACCAAGAGCACTCCGGGCACGGTGGCTTTGGTGATCGGCGGCGGTTCCGGCCACTACCCCGCCTTCGCCGGGCTGGTGGGCCAAGGCCTCGCGCACGGCGCCGCCATGGGCAACCTGTTCGCTTCGCCGTCCGCGCAGCAGGTCTACAACGTGGCCAAGGCTGCCGGCAACGGCGGCGGCGTGCTCCTGGGGTACGGCAACTACGCGGGCGACGTCCTGCATTTCAACCAGGCCCAGGACCGCCTCCGCAAGGAGGGCATTGATTGCCGGAGCATCGCCGTCACTGACGACGTTTCCTCCGCCCCGCTCACCGAGCGCGCCAAGCGCCGCGGCATCGCCGGGGACCTGACCGTCTTCAAGGTGGCCGCAGCGGCCGCGGAAGCCGGCTATTCCATGGACTCAGTCGTGGAAATCGCCGAACGCGCCAATGACCGCACCCGTTCCTTCGGCGTCGCCTTCACCGGCTGCACCCTGCCGGGCGCGGACCACCCGCTTTTCTCCGTCCCCGAAGGCCGGATGGCTGTGGGCATGGGCATCCACGGCGAACCCGGCATCGGTGAGACGGACATCCCGACGGCGGATGAGCTCGCCGAACTGCTGGTCGCCAAACTCCTCACCGAAGTACCCGAAGGCTTCGAGGTCAAGGGCGCCCGCGTGGTGCCCATCCTGAACGGGCTGGGCAGTGTGAAGTATGAAGAGCTCTTCGTCGTTTACCGCCGCGTGGCCCAGCTCCTGGCCGAGGCCGGCCTGGAAGCCGTGGACCCGCAGGTGGGTGAACTGGTCACCAGCTTCGACATGGCGGGCACCTCCCTGACCCTGTTCTGGCTCGACGACGAACTCGAGTCCCTCTGGAACGCCCCCTCGGATGCCCCGGCCTTCCGCCGCGGCGCTGTCACCGCGGAAGCCCTGGACCCGTCCGACGCCGGTGACCTCAGCGAGGCCGAACAGCCCATCCCGGACGCGACGGAGGAGTCCCGCGCCGGAGCCGTCCGTGTCCTCGCCGCCCTCGGTGCGGCGAAGGCCGTCGTGGACGCCAACGCCGACGAACTGGGCCGGATCGATGCGATTGCCGGAGACGGTGACCACGGCATCGGCATGGAGCGCGGTGTGCGCGCCGCCGTCGAAGCCGCGACGGACGCCGTCGCCCGCGGTGCCGGCGCCGCCACCACCCTGCACTTCGCCGCTGACGCCTGGGCCGACAAGGCCGGCGGCACGTCCGGCGCCCTGTGGGGCATGGCCCTGCGGGCCGTCGGTGACGCCGTCGGTGACAGCAAAGCGCCCGACGCCGGTGCTGTCGCCGCCGGAGTCGCCGGTGCTGCGGCCGCGATCATGGACTTCGGCAAGGCCAAGCCGGGCGACAAGACCCTGGTGGACGTCCTGGTTCCGTTCCGCGATGCCCTGGCCTCCGCCGTCGGGGCCGGGAAGTCCCTCACCGAGGCCTGGGCCGCCGCCGCCATGACCGCGGAGCAGGCCGCCGAGGACACCGCCCAGCTGCTGCCCCTCATGGGCCGAGCCCGCCCGCACGCCGAGAAAAGCCTCGGCACCCCGGACGCCGGCGCGGTGTCCATGGCACTGATCATCCGAGCCATCCACAACACGCTCATCGAGCGGACAACCATAAAGGAGAAAGCATGAGCGCCAAACTGCGCCTGATTGTTGGAGCCGACGACGCCGGCTTCGAATACAAGGAAGCCCTGAAGGCTGATTTGGAGGCCTCCGACCTGGTCGAGTCCGTGACCGACGTCGGGGTGGACGCCACCAGCCACACCCCCTACCCGTCCGTGGCCATCGCTGCCGCCGAGCTCATCGCCGCCGGCAAGGCCGACCGCGCCCTGCTGGTCTGCGGCACCGGCCTCGGCGTGGCCATCGCTGCGAACAAGGTCCCCGGCATCCGCGCCGTCACCGCGCACGACAGCTACTCGGTTGAACGCTCCATCCTGTCCAACAACGTCCAGGTCCTCACGTTCGGCCAGCGCGTTGTCGGCCTCGAGCTCGCCCGCCGGCTCGCCAAGGAATGGCTCACCTACACGTTCGACGAAACCTCCGCCTCGGCCGAGAAGGTCACCCTGATTAAGGACTATGAGGGTGTCACTTCCTGCTAAGAACCCTTCGGCCCGCGCCGGAGTACCCGCCATACCGAAGGCGATCATCGGCGTCAGCCTGAAGATGTACTTCGGCTACCAGCGCTCGGTGGATTACTGCCGCGACGTGGCCGCCATCGCGTTCGCGCACCCGGCGGTCCAGGCCGGCGACATCGAACTGTTCGTGCTGCCCACCCTCCCGGTGCTTCCCGAAGCTGCCCGCATCCTGGGCCCTGCCGGGGCAGCCGCGGGCGCGCAGGACATCTTCTGGGAAGACGAAGGCGCGTTCACCGGTGAGGTGGGCGGCAAGACCGTGGCCGAGCTCGGCGGACGGTACGCCGAAGTCGGCCACGCCGAACGACGCCGGATCTTCGGCGAAGACGACACAGTCATCGGGCTGAAGACCGCCGCGGCCTACCGCAACGGCCTGACACCCATCCTGTGCGTCGGGGAACTGCACGCCGGTTCCCCGGAAGAGGCCATCGCGCAGTGCTCCGCGGAGATCGACGCCGCCCTCAACCGCGCCCGGTCGCTCGGACCCGCCGGCCGGACCATCGTGGCCTACGAACCCCAATGGGCCATCGGCGCCCCGGAACCGGCAACACCGGACTACATCAGCGCCGTCATCACCGGACTCGACGCGCACCTGCGCACCCTGCCCGGCCAGGCCGACAGCCGTGTCATCTACGGCGGCAGCGCCGGACCCGGCCTGATCACCACGCTCGACTCCGCCGTCGCCGGCCTGTTCCTGGGCCGCTTCGCGCACGACCCGAAGGCGCTGAAGACCATCCTGGACGAGACTGCCGCACGGCTGGGCCTGCTCGCAGGAACGGCGGCCAAAGCATGACCTCACGCATCGGCCTGAGCAGCTACGCGTTCTTCTGGCAGCTCTCGGACAAGGTCGCCGAACCGCTCAGCATCCACCAGGCGCTGGAACGGACCGCCGCACTGGGCGTGGACCTTTTCCAGATCTGCGACTACGCCCCGCTCGAAGACATGACGGACTCCGAACTCGAAGCCGTCAGGGCCACGGCGGACCGACTGGGCATCTCGCTGGAGCTCGGCACCAAGGGCATCCGCCGGGAGCACCTGCGCAAATTCCTGCGCATCGCCGGCATCCTGGGCTCGCCGCTGCTGCGGACAATGTTCAACGTCCCGGGCCACACCCCCACGGCGGACGAAGCCGTGGCGATCTTCAAGGACGTCCTGCCGGAGTTCGAAGCCGCCGGCGTGAAGATCGCCGTGGAAACCTACGAGCAGGTGCCCACGTCCCGGATCCTGGATGTGATCCGCGCGGTGGACAGCCCGTCCCTGGGCATCTGCGCGGATCCGGCCAACACCGTCGCGGCGCTGCAAATGCCGCGCGAGGTGATTGACGCCGTCGCCCCCCATGTCCTGAACATGCACGTCAAGGACTTCGCGTTCAGCCGCAAGGACGGCTGGGTC
>DATCVX010000645.1:0-4422 GCA_036566705.1 Arthrobacter sp.
CTGACGTTCGGGTGGTTGTTGATGACGCGGGAGACCGTCTGGTGCGAGACGCCCGCGAGCTCGGCCACGTCCTCAAGGCGCGGCAGCCGCCCGTTGCTGCTTTTTGACATGTACCCATTGTGCCCGTTGCCGGCTCCGGGACTTCGATGCTGGAATGTTCCCATGAGCGAACCGGTGAAAGGCCCGAGATCCTACTTCCCGTCCATCGAAGCCAAGTACGGGCAGCCGATCGAGCACTGGATGTCGGCCTTAAGCGAGGTCAGTGGCCTGAAGCATCTGGAGCAGGTGAACTGGCTGAAGCGCGAGCACGGGATGGGCCATGGCCACGCCAACGCCCTCGTGGCCGTGTTCCGGGCGGAGCACGAAGCCTGATTCGGGCTGGCAAAGAAAAGTCCCCGGCACCCTGTTTCCAGGATGCCGGGGACTGCCACTCTTCGGTGGAAGAGTGGGCCCTGTGGGGATCGAACCCACGACCCACGGATTAAAAGTCCGATGCTCTACCAACTGAGCTAAAGGCCCCAGCTGACCGTCAAAAGAGCCGATCAGCCCAGTTCATTTCTGAACGTTAATACTGTACCCCAGACCCGGGGCTGCTCCGGCACACGGCCGCGTGCCGCCGTCGTACGCCGACGGCACCGCTTCCGGCCACGGCTTTCCGGTTCGCGGGCGGGTCCGGAGGCCATTCGCAACGCACTCGATTCCCTTTGGGCACAGGAGTAGCGTGGGGGCATGAGCGAGCAAACAGGACCCAGTCACTACGGCGGAGCCAACCGGCATCACAAGCCCAAGCCTTTCGCCCCCATCGACTTTGAACCGTTTGCAGGCGGTCCGGACCCCGCACGCGTCTCCGAGGCCGCGCACCTCGCCGCCCAGGCGCTGGTACGGCACGGACGCGACAGCGACGACCCCGTCATCACCGAAAGGCTCGTCAAGCTGACCGATGAGCAGGGCCTGGAAGCCATCGCGGAGATGTGGGCCGAAAGCCCGGCACGCTCACTGCCCGGCGCGCTCTGGCGGCTGTATGCCCTCCGCGCCGCCACTGTCCAGGACCCCGAGCGGATTTCGGTCTACTTCCGCGCCGGCAAAGACACCGCGCAGGTATCGAACGTAGTGGCCGGCGCCGCAGAACCGCCGGGAGCCGACGAGATGCGGACCATGGCGGACGCCATCCTTTCGGGGGCGTTCGACGGCGAGTTCGACGTCGCGCTGGAACGTTCCGCCGCGTTCTGCCGCGTGGTTGCGCTTGGCCAGGCGACCATCGCAGACGGCGCCGAACTCGGCAACGAGGCCCACGCCAGCAAGCTCACGCGCAACTCCCACCAGCTGGTCAAGACCGCCGAGGACCTAGAGCATGCGGCCAACGCGTGGCGCCTGGGCGAGCTGGACTGACCCAGCCGGCCCGATCTGTCAATGTTGACTTGGGCCAGCCAACGTAGAACACTGAAACTGGTGTCGAACCGCGAAACCCCCGGGCTTCAACATTTAGCCGCCTAGAGCGGCCTACCGCCGAGAGGCGTATCCGGTTCGGCACCATTTTTATGCCTTTTTCAGGCGTCCGCGCCCGCCCGGTAGAGTAATGGTCAGTTGCGGGCTGCGGTCAAGTCACAAAGCCGGCATCCCCATTCCAGTACATTTTCCGGAGACCGGTAACCACGTGAAGCTGCGCCTTTTTCCCCAGGAGCCCGCCGGGCTGAACCTCCTTTCGGAGATGGCACGCCAGATTGTCCTGGCCACAGGCACCCTTGCAGAGATCCTGGGTGTCCCCGCCGCCGAGCACGGCAAGCTTGTGGAGGACATGCACAACCACGAGGCCAAGTCCGCCGAGCTGCACTTCGCCCTGCTCACCCACATGCGCACCAGCTTTGTGAACCCCCTCCCCCGCGAGGACATGTATGCGCTGTCCCGCTACCTCAACGAGGCCATCGAGAAGCTCGACGCCGCCGCGGAACTGGTGGCCCTGTACAAGCTGGAGCGCCTGCCGAAACGCGCGGCGGAGCAGCTGGAGATCATCAGCAGGCAGGCCGAGCTGACGGTGGAAGCCATGCGCAGGCTGAACAACCTTGATGACCTCGAGGACTATTGGATCGAGATCCTGCGGCTCGCCAAGCGGGCCGAACGCACCCACCGGGTCTGGGTGGCGGACATGATCTCCGACATGAAGTGGGCGCAGTACTCCCGCAACCGGGACATCGCCAACCAGCTCGTTGAAGTCACCAAGGACATGCGCCGCATCGCCACCCAGGTGGGCAGCATCATCGTCAAGGAATCCTGAGGTGACGGCAGCCGTCTTCGCCGCGGTGGTCCTGCTGACCGCGGCGTTTGCCTTCCTCAACGGTTTCCGCGACGTCTCGACCTCGGTTGCACTGGCTGTCCGCACGCGCGCGCTCACGCCAAGTGTCGCCGTCTTGCTGGCCGCTTTCTTCAACTTCCTCGGCGCACTGCTCAGCGCCAGCCTCGCGGTAGCGGTGAGCCAGCACTGGATCACCCTGCCCGGCGGAGCCAACGGCCTCGGCATCCTGGTGGCAGGGCTGGCGAGCGCCTGCGCCTGGGGCATCCTGATGTGGTGGCGCGGGATCCCGTCCTCCTCCACGCATGCGCTGGTGGGCGGCCTGGCCGGCGCCGGGCTGGCAAGCCTGGCGGTGGGCGGCGGCGGGGTGGGCGGCGTGGACCAGTCGCTCCTTTTACAGGTAGTCCTGCCGCTGCTGCTCTCGCCGTTGGTTGCCTACAGCGGCGCCTTCCTCCTGGTCTACCCGGCCACGTGGGCAGCACGCTATGCCCAGCCCAACATCATCAACACACGCTTCCGCCGCAGCCAGTCCATCGCCGCCGGCGCGGTTGCTTTCGGCCACGGCCTGCAGGACGGCCAGCGCGTCAGCGCGGTGCTGCTGCTCGCCCTGCTGGCCAGCGGCTATTCCGACGGCGGCACCATTCCTGTGTGGGTGGCGCTCCTTTCGGCTGTGATGATCTCGGCCGGAACACTCTTTGGCGGCTGGCGGATCTCGCACACCATCGGCTACAAGATCACCCGGATTGACCCCCTGCGCGGGTCCGTGGCGCAGATCTTCAGCGCGCTGATGCTGTTTGTGGGCGCCATCGGCCTGCATTGGCCGGTGTCCACGACGCATACGGTGACGGCCGGCGTGCTGGGCGCCGGCGAGAACCAGCATTTCTCGGTGACCAACAGGAAACTGGTCATCCGCATTCTGGGCCTCTGGGTCCTGACTCCGGCCGCGACGGCCGCCGGCGCGTTTGTCCTGGCGCTGGCACTGTCACCGCTGGCCGGCTGACAGTCCTGACTGGACCATAAACAAGCATCGATTGCTCCAAGAACACCGTTCTGAGGGGTCAAAAGGGCGCTACCGGAGCAATCGATGGGGTGGGGCGTCTGGGTGGGCCCACAGCCGCCGGGGTCCCCGGGCGAGCTTGCGAGCCTGGGGAGCGGCTGGGGATTATCCGAAGCGGCCGGAGACGTAGTCCTCGGTGGCCTTCTGGCCGGGGTTGTTGAAGATGGTGGTGGTGTCCGCGAACTCGATCAGCTTGCCGGGTTTGCCGGTGCCGGCGATGTTGAAGAACGCCGTCCGGTCCGAGACGCGGGCCGCCTGCTGCATGTTGTGGGTCACGATCACCACGGTGTACTGGTCCTTGAGCTCATTGATGAGGTCCTCCACGGCCAGCGTGGAGATGGGGTCCAGGGCCGAGCACGGCTCGTCCATCAGGATCACCTGCGGTTCCACGGCGATGGCCCGTGCGATGCAAAGACGCTGCTGCTGCCCGCCGGAGAGCCCGGAGCCGGGTTTCTCCAGCCGGTCCTTGACTTCGTTCCACAGGTTGGCGCCCTGCAGCGAGCGCTCCACCAGGGCATCGGCCTCGCCCTTGGAGATCTTCTGGTTGTTCAGCTTCACGCCGGCCAGCACGTTGTCGCGGATGGACATGGTGGGGAACGGGTTGGGCCGCTGGAACACCATGCCGATCTGCGAACGGACAGTCACGGGGTCGACGCCGGGGCCGTAGAGGTTGTCCCCGTCGAGCAGGACTTCGCCCTCCACCCGGGCGCCGGGCAGGACCTCATGCATGCGGTTCAGTGTCCGCAGGAACGTGGACTTTCCGCAGCCGGAAGGGCCGATGAACGCCGTGACGGACTTGGCTTCGATGTTGATGCTGACGTCTTCCACGGCCAGGAAATTGCCGTAGTAGACGTTCAGGTCTTTGACGTCGATGCGCTTAGACATGATGTTCCTTCACTTGCTGGAGATACGGGCTGAAGAGTTGGGTCGCCGGTGCCGGGCTAGCGGCCGGTTTTGGGGGCGAACATGCGGGCGATCAGGCGGGCGATCAGGTTGAGCAGCATCACCAGGATGATGAGGACCAGCGCCGCACCCCAGGCACGCTGGGAGGACGGGTCCGGGTTGGACGGCGACGTGG
>DATCVX010000646.1:0-14565 GCA_036566705.1 Arthrobacter sp.
GACTCCCCAGCACGCGTTATCCACCCGGAACGCCGCGCGCAGCTCGTGGTCCAGGCCGAGTGGCCGCAGCAGGTCGTTGATCCGGATGCTGCGGACCACCTCCCGGTGCGGGGCATCGGAAATCCGGGCGACCGGCCGCGGGCGCCGCAGCAGCTCAACGAACGTGTTGGGTTCCTGGCCGGTGTATTCCGATTCCGCGAAACGGGCGGCATGCTCGTCCGTCACCGGCCACTGCCGCCAGTTGGTCACGGACGTCATGCCCAGCGTGTCGGGGTCGACGGCGGCCCAGCAGGCCTGCTCGAAGGGCACCGCCTGCCGCACCACCGACATGGCCGACGCATAAAGGTCTGCCACGTCAAGTCCGCTGGCGGCCAGGGCCGCGATCTCCCGCCGGGCACGCTCGGCGCGCTCCTCCCACATAGATCCAGTATCCGGCCGGACGGGCGCTGCGCAATCCCCCAAACCGGGGGTTGAGGGCGTCTCCCCAAACCCCCGGTGAGGGGATCGCGGCGGCGCGTTCCGGCGTCGTACGTTTCCTGCATGAACGCCGTAACCCAGGTTTTCGCCGTGCTGGCCGCCCTGATCCACATTGCCGTGTTCCCGCTGGAAAGCTTCTTCATGCACCGGCCGGGGGCGCAGACGTTCCTCAGCACCCCGCCGCAGAACGTGCCCGCCGTGATGATGTGGGCCATCCCCACCGGGTTCCGCAACCTGCTGATCGGGCTGGGCGTCATCGCCGGGGTGGTGGCGGTGAACCTGGGGTACGTGGTGGTGGGCTACACCCTGGTGATTTACTGCTGCGCGAACATGGTGCTTGGCGGGTCCACCATGCTGCTGGCGGACGCCCTGGGCCACTACCCCCGGAAAGGCGAGAGCATTCCAGGGACGCTCGGGGCGACCGTCCCGGCGCTGGTGGCCCTGGTGGCGCTTGTCTTCCAGGGTCCTTAAGCAGCAAAGTGCCGCGGATACGTTCGAGGAAGAAGGTATCCGCGGCACTTCACGTGGCTGCCCGAGGCGGCTACTTCTCGCAGGCGACCCCGTCGCGATCCCGGTCAAGTGCCGTGCTGTAGCCGGCCTGCCCGGCGTACAACGGTGCCGCACCAGCAGCCTTCGCTGCGGTGCAGTTGGCGTAATACACCGAGGCCGGTGCAGGCGCTGCCGGAGCTGCCGGCGCAACGGGAGCAACGGGGGCCGGCTTCGCGGCTTGCTGCGCGGCCAACTGTGCTGCAGCCTGGTCAGCCGCAAGCTTCTGGGCTGCAGCCTGATCGGCTGCAAGTTTCGCTGCGGCCGCATCTGCAGCCGCCTTTTCGGCAGCAGCTTTTTCTGCGGCCACCTTTTCAGCCGCAATCTTCTCGGCGGCGGCCTTCTCAGCCGCGATCTTTTCAAGGCTCTTGACGCCGAGTTTCACGGTGGAGCCCTTCGTCGACTGCGCTCCATCGGCAGGGTCCTGGGACATCACCTGCCAGTTCTTCTTCATCATGATGGTCTTGCCGTCCACGATGTCCACGGCCTCAACCTTGAACCCGAGATCTTCCAGTTGATCCGTGGCCCTGTCCAGGGTCTGGCCCACCACGCCGGGAACCGTGACGGCCTCTACCGCCACGGCAAGAGCGGTTGTATCTGCAGCCGGCTCCGTTGCCTCCTGTTTGCCGCCGCATCCGGTCAGCATGAGTCCGGTGAGCACAACTAAAGTGAGCATCTTTTTCATTTTTCCCCCTTGGAAAGTTTTGAAACAGTGATTTGGTTGGGGCGTGGCTAGCTTTCGCAGGCCACGCCGTCGGAATCGCGGTCAAGCGCGGGCCGGTAGCCTGCCTGCCCCGCGAAGATCGGGGCCGCGCCGGCTGCCCTGGCAGCCGTGCAGTTGGCGTAGTAGGCGGCGGCCGGTGCTGCAGGAGCCGGCGCAGGGACAACAGGGGCGGGAGCAACCGGGGCTGGTGCCGGTGCCGCCGCCACCGGAGCGGGCGCTGCTGGTGCAGCCGCTACCACCGGTGCAGGCTCAGGTGCCGCCGCAGCAACCGGTGCCTGTTCGTTGGTCGGTGCCAGCTGGCCGGCGCAGTCGCCCAGGATCCTGGCCATCGCATCGTGCTCCGCCTGTGTCACCCACAGGCTGTAGGTGGCCTTCACCGAGATCTGCCGGGCAACGTACTCGCACCGGAACCCCTTGTTCGGCGGCAGCCAGGTGGCGGCGTCGCCGTCGCCCTTTTTCATGTTGGTGGGCCCGTCCGTCGCCTGGAGGTTCAGCGGATCGTTGGCGAAAGCCGTCCGCTGTCCGGTGGTGAGCTGCTGCGCGCCCTTCTGCCAGGCGTCGCTGAGGGCCACCACATGGTCGATCTGGACGGCGCTGCTGGTCGCGGCACCCCGGAGGAAGCTGATGCTGGCGCCCGTGTAGGGGTCCGCCAGCGCTCCGGACTGAACCTTGCACGGGACGCTGTTGGTGTACCTGATGGACGTCAGGTCGCGCTTAAGGATGTCGTTCCGGGTGTCGCAGCCGTTCCGGTCAACGTCCGCCCAGGCCTGCCCGAACAGCGCGCGGTCATACCCCGTCTTGGGCGCCCGGCCTTTGACGGGAAGAGCCGCCAGCAGGTCGGCCGCCTTGGTGGCGAAGGCGGGCTGCGTTTTCGGAGCCGTGACGCTGACTCCGTTCGCCACCACGAACGGGGTCTCGGGATCTAGCGGAGCGGCCGACGGCGACGACGTGGCTTTGGCGGCTGCGCTCGGCCCGGACGTGACCGCCGATGTCCCGGTCGCCGACGAAACGGCCTGCGGCTCCCCCGTTGTTGTCCCCGGCGACGCGGCGGAACACCCGACAACAAATGCCAAAGAAACCGCCACGGCGATGGCCGCTGCCGTCCGCCTGGTTCCGACGTTAAATGCGGAGGCGCGTGGTTTCCTCGGCGCCGGACCCAAAAGGGTCCCGTAGTTCGACAATATTCCCCCAATTAAATAAAGGGCCCGGCGATTAGCCGGGCCCTTTGCTTAAGCCAAATTCTGCTGCTGAGGAGCCTATTTCCCGGATGCGCGGCAAAACCGAATCTTCGTCGATCCTCGGACAACGTTGATTGAGTCTTGAGCCAATCTTGATGGCGGTCGTCGCAAAGTAGTTCCGGCGCTTCACAGTCGCTGGAGGATGTGACAAGCGGACATTACGTTTTCAATTTGGGCGCCCAAGACAGCGAGGGCCGAACCCCCGGGCTGACGGGGCAGCTTGGGAGTGGGGCTGGTCAGGCGAGCGAGAGGAAGAGCTTTTCCAGTTCTTTACGGTCCATCGTTGCGTCCTTCTGGACGATGCACTGCTCCAGGCCTGTGGCGATGATGGCGAACCCGGCGCGGTCGAGTGCTTTGGACACGGCCGCGAGTTGGGTGACGACGTCCTTGCAGTCCCGGCCCTCTTCAAGCATGCGGGTGACGGCGGCGAGCTGTCCCTGGGCGCGCTTGAGCCGGTTGATCACGGGGGTGAGTTCTGAGGGGTTGAGTTCCATGGGTCTCTCCAAGGGTCGGGGGCTTCCATTCATCTTATACCCCCTAGGGTGTTTTGCGTACCCCCGGGGGTATCTGCAATACTGGGTGGGGTATTCACCCAACGACTCCTTTCGAGAGGCCAGCACATGACTCCCCCTTCCACGGCCCCAGCCGTTACCGCCCTTGCCCCAGAGGCCCTGCGCACCTGGATCGCCGAGCACCAGGACCTCGTGGTGATCGATGTGCGTTCCGCCGCCGAGTTCGAGTCCATGCACATCCGCGGGTCGTATAACGTGCCGCTGCCGTTGCTGTCCGAACACACCGATGAACTCGCCGCCCGTTTGGGATCCCGCGTGGTCCTGGTCTGCCAGTCCGGCGCCCGTGCCGAGCAAGCACGCCAGCGCCTCGGCAAGTCAGGGATCGACGGTGCCTACGTCCTGACCGGTGGAGTTCCCGGGTTCGCTGCCGCCGGCGGCGACGTTGTGAACGGCAAGAACCGCTGGGATCTGGAACGCCAGGTCCGCCTGGCTGCAGGCTCGTTGGTGGTGCTGGGCCTGGTCGGGGGAAGGTTCGTCTCTCCCAAGGTGCGCATGCTGGCCGGTGCCATCGGCACAGGTCTGACGTTCTCGGCCGCCACTAATACCTGTGCCATGGGCCAGGCCCTCTCGGCCATGCCGTGGAACAGGGCCACCAAGGAACCCACCCGCGAAAGCGCCATCCTGCAGCTCCCCGTACCCGCAACTGACGGGGTTGCGGCGGCATGATTCCGGCCCTGGGTCTGGGACTCGTCGTCGGGATCGTCCTGGGCGTAGTGGGCGGCGGCGGGTCGATCATCGCCGTTCCGGCCCTGGTGTACGGGGTGGGCATGAGCCCGGCCCAGGCCATCCCTACCTCCCTGCTGGTGGTGGGGGTATCCTCGCTGGCTGCCCTGCTGCCCCGGGTCCGGGACGGCCTGAACTGGCCGGTAATCGCACTGGTCGGGGCCGCCGGCATTCCGGCAGCCTGGGGTGGTGCGGCCGTAGGCCGGCTGCTGGACCCCAACATCCTGATGCTGGCCTTCGCCGCGATCATGGTGGCCGCAGGAATCCGGATGCTCAGGAAGCCCCGCGAATCCGGAGGGTCCTGCAGCACGGGGCCAGGCAGGGCCTTCCGGTCCTGCGCCCCCAAGGCCGTAGGGGTAGGCCTGCTCGTGGGCTTCCTCACCGGAATGCTCGGGGTGGGCGGAGGCTTCCTTATCACCCCCGCACTGACCATCTTCCTGGGCCTGCGCATGAAGCAGGCCGTCGGAACGTCCCTGGCGATCATTGTCATCAACTCCGCCGCCGGATTCAGTGCCCACGCCGCCGGGTACACCATCGACTGGGCGGCCACCCTGGCGTTCGCGGTCCCGGCCATCCTGGGTTCGCTCGTCGCCGCCCGGCTTGCCCGCCGGCTGAAGGAAGCGCACATCCGCATCTCATTCGCGGTACTCATCTTCGCCGTCGCGGCGTGGGTCACCGCCGGCACCGTCACCGCCTGACCACACCAAACAGGAGAACACCATGGGATTGATAGATTCCCTCAAAAAGGCCTTCAGAAAGCCCTATAAGACCATCAGCGTCGCCCAGGCCAAGGAGCTCCTGGGCTCCGGCGCCACGCTGATCGATGTCCGATCAGCCCAGGAATGGCGCACCGGCCGCGCCCCGCAGGCCAAGCACATTCCCCTCGACCGGCTGCAGACCAGCACCGCCGGGATCCAGGAAACCCGGCCCGTCATCGCCATGTGCGCCTCCGGGGTGCGGTCCGCGTCCGCGGCCAGGCTGCTCGCCGCAAAAGGCTACGACGCCTACTCGCTGCGCGGCGGCATGAGCGCCTGGCGCCAGGCCGGCGAACCCGTCCGTTAACAACAGCCCACAGTATTTCGAAGGAGAATCCAATGGCCGAAATCACCATCACCGAAGCCGAGCAGCGGCGCTCCACCGCCCGCATCCTCGATGTCCGCGAGGACTTTGAAGTCGCCGAAGGCATGATCCCGGGTGCCCTGCACATCCCCATGGGCCAACTGCAGACACGCCTGTCCGAACTGGACCCGGCCGTCCCCGTCATCGTGGTCTGCCGCAGCGGCAACCGTTCAGCCCGCGTCGCCGACGCCCTCAACGGCGCCGGCCTTTCCGCGGACACCATGGCTGGCGGCATGATCGCCTGGACCCGCGCCGGCCTCCCCACCACCTGACCCTGCACGGGAGCTGGACATGAACAAACTCCGGGCTGACGCAGCCGCGCGGCCGGCCTGACGCACGCACGGATTGCCCGGCGCATATCCCTAGCCGCCGGATACCCCCAGGGGTATATACTTAAGCCAGGACCTCGACAGAAGAACACCTACTCCACGAAGGAGAGCACCAGATGCTTATCGAGCGCATTTACGATGAAGACCTCGCCCAGGCCAGCTACCTGATTGGCTGCCAGGCTAACGGCACTGCAGTTGTGGTTGACGGCCGCCGCGACATCGCCGTCTACCAGGACCTGGCTCAAAAGAACGGTATGAAGATCGTGGCCGTCACCGAAACCCACATCCACGCCGACTACCTCTCCGGCACCCGCGAACTGGCCGCCGCCACCGGCGCCAAGATCTACATCTCAGGTGAAGGCGGACCGGACTGGCAGTACGGGTTCGACGGCGAGCGGCTTTACGACGGTGACACCATCACCATCGGTAACATCAAGATCCGGGCGGTACACACCCCGGGCCACACCCCCGAGCACCTGTCATTCCTGGTGACAGACGGGGCGTTCAGCGACCAGCCCGGCTACCTGCTCTCCGGCGACTTCGTTTTCTCCGGGGACCTGGGCCGGCCGGACCTGCTGGACGAGGCAGCCGGTGGCATCGACACCCGATTCGCGGGCGCCAAGCAGCTCTTCGCCAGCCTGCGGGACAAGTTCCTGACTTTGCCGGACTACGTCCAGGTCCACCCGGCCCACGGCGCAGGCAGCGCATGCGGCAAGGCCCTCGGCGCCATCCCGTCCTCCACTGTCGGCTACGAGCGGCTCTACGCCTGGTGGGGCCCCTACCTCGCCGCGAATGACGAGCAGGGCTTCATCGACGAACTCCTCGACGGCCAGCCCGACGCTCACGCGTACTTCGGCAGGATGAAGCGCGAGAACCGTGACGGCCCGGCCGTAATAGGCGAACGCGGCCCGCTCACTGAGCTGGACACCGCCGACGTCGCAAAGGACCTGGCAGCAGACAAGGTCACGTTCATCGACACCCGCCCCAACGCTGAGGTCCACCAGGGGACGGTTGCCCGCTCCCTGAACGTCCCTGCCGGCAAGTCAGTTGCCAGCTACGGCGCCTGGGTGGTGAACCCTGAGACGGACAAGAACCCGCTGGTGCTGCTGGCGCAGGACCAGGAGCAGGCCCAGGACATGTGGGACCATCTGGTACGCGTCGGCATCGACAACGTGTCCGGCTACCTCACCGGCATCGACGGACTGCCCACGACCACCCCAAAGCTGATCCAGCCCGAGGAGCTCGACGGCTTCGATGCCGCCATGGTCCTGGATGTCCGCAACCGCACCGAGCACACTGCCGGGCACATCCCCGGCTCCCACCAACTCAGCGGCGGCCGCCTCATGTGGCACCTCGACGAACTGCCTGCAAACGGCACCATCGTCACCTACTGCCAATCCGGTGTCCGGAATTCCGTCGCAGCCAGTGCCCTGCGCCGGGCCGGGTACGACGTCGTCGAACTTGACGGCAGCTACGCCGCGTGGACCCAGTGGCAGCAGGCGCGGCAGAACGCCGTCGCAGCAAAATAACCCCTAGACCGCCCGGGCTGGTCCCCCCTCCAGCCCGGGCACCTTAATGACCCCCACCACGAAACGGAGCACCCAGAATGCCGGGCAGAACACACCCGCGCCATAACCCGCGACCTGCGGGCGCCGTGCTGGGTCTTCGGCAGAATCTGGCGCAGTTCATGCTGCTCGTGGCGGTCAACGCCCTGGTGGGCGGGACGCTAGGACAGGAACGCACTGTCCTGCCCCTGCTTGCTTCCCAGACATTCCACCTGGACCTGTACACAAGCGCGCTGACGTACATTCTCGCTTTCGGCCTGTCCAAAGCCGCGATGAACTATTTCGCGGGAACACTCGCTGACCGGTATGGCCGCAAACCCGTCCTCGTCGCAGGTTGGCTTGCCGCGATCCCCGTCCCTCTCATGCTCATCTTCGGCCCGTCGTGGGGGTGGATCGTGGCGGCGAACGTGTTCCTCGGCGTCAGCCAAGGCCTGACCTGGTCCACGGCAGTGATCATGAAGATGGACCTCGTCGGCCCGAAGCAGCGCGGCCTCGCAATGGGTCTGAACGAAGCGGCAGGCTACCTCGGGGTCGCCGTCACTGCCCTGGCTACCGGCTACATCGCCTCGGCGTACGGTCTCCGGCCCGGCCCGTTCCTCCTCGGCGCCGCGTACATCGCCCTCGGTTTGGGTCTCTCTGTCCTGACCGTGCGCGAGACCCACCACCACGCCAGGACCGAGGCCTCCCGCCACGTCACCACACACGGCAGTGTGCACGCAGGCCTCACCACTGGCCAGGTGTTCACCCTCACCAGCTTCAAAGACCGCTCACTCTCCGCAGCCAGCCAGGCGGGCCTGGTCAATAACCTCAACGACGGCCTCGCCTGGGGCCTCTTCCCGGTCTTGTTCATCAGTTCCGGGCTGAGCCTGGACCAGGTGGGCATCCTCGCCGCCGCCTACCCCGCCGTCTGGGGCGCCGGGCAGCTCTTCACCGGGGCCGCCTCGGACCGGTGGGGGCGCAAGTGGCTCATCGTGGCCGGCATGATCGTCCAAGCCGCGGGACTCGCGATAGTCGCCGCGGCCCACAGCTTCGGGCCCTGGCTTGTCGCTGCGATCCTTCTGGGGCTCGGAACAGCGATGGTCTATCCCGCCCTCCTGGCCGCAATCGGCGATGTAGCACATCCCACCTGGCGGGCCCGCGCCGTCGGGGTCTACCGGCTCTGGCGTGATGGCGGCTTCGCCGTCGGGGCCCTCCTGTCCGGTCTCCTGGCAGACCTATACGGAATTCCCGCGGCCATCGCCGCCGTCGCCGCGCTCACCGCAGCATCCGGTGCAGTCGTCGCCGTCCGAATGCGCGCCAACGATCATCCGACGACGTAGAAACCGGCCCTTGTCCGACCCGCAGGCCACATGCCCCTGCCAGAATTCAAGGGCAACGCAGACGAAGCCCTTCGGGTGGCCCTTTAGACCTCGATTCCGGGGCTGAGGTCCCGCCAGCGGTCCAGATCGGTGCGCTCCGCCTCCGCGACGGCGCCGAAAACGTTGGTGGCCTTGCCCATGGCGCGGCTACGCCGCCGGCCCTCCGGCTTCCCGTTCGACCGTTTCCCGCTCGACGAGGGCCTTGAGGTTTGCGAGTTCCTTGCGCGCTTCGGAACCGCCCAGAATGGCGCGCTCAACCAGCTTGCCCACCAGGCCCAGCCCGCGGGGCCAGTGCGTTTCTGCCCGAAGCCGCAGCCGGACACCGCCGGCTTCGGGCTGAAGGTGCGTATCGACGTCGAACTTCAGCCAGAAGTAGGCCACGGTCCGGGTGACGAGCCGGTGCGGAGGATCCGCGGAGAGCACCGTGGTCCGGGCGGTTCCCGGGCCCCGGGTGGACGCGTAGGTGGAGCCAGGCTGGCTTCCGGAACCGTGGATATCGGCGATGACAGGCGAGCCGGTCTGCCATTCGGGCAAGCGTGCCGGGTCAACGTACGTCCGCCAGACATCCACCGGCCGGGCGTTGATCCAGACCGAGTGTTCGAGGGCGCCCATGTGTCCTTACTTTGCAGGGCCAAGCCCGCGCGGGCACGCTGCTCGCGCGGGCTGGTGGTCGAGTGGCTATGCGCGCTGGTAGAGGTTCAGGATGTTTCCTTCGCTGTCCAGGAACCAGGCCGACTTGCCCCACTCGTTGGTGGCGACGCCGTTCTCCGTCTTCAGGCCCGGGAAGTCGTAGTCCTCGAACACAACGCCGCGGCCACGCAGGTCCTCCATCTCGGCTTCGAGGTTGTCCGTTTCCCAGCCCATCTGGGTGTTCTTGGCGCTGCCGGCGTTGTCTGTCTCGTACAGGAGGAAGCCCGTTCCCTTGCCGCAGCGGTACATCACGCCGTCTTCCTGCTCTGTTTCGGGTTCGAGCACCAGCTTGTCCCTGTAGAAATCCTTCGCCCTGCTGATGTCCTTGGCGGGAAGGACAGCCATGATCTCCAAATCCTTGAGCATGATGAATTCCTTTGTGCATAGATTTCTCGCGGTGATGGCGGTGCTCTCCCCCGGTTGCGGTCCCGGAACGTCCTTGTCCGGCGCCGCGTGGCCGCCCGTTGCGCCAAGTGCCAGGGCGGCCACCTGGGACCCTGCAACGCCGCGCCAGCCATCACAAAGCGCAAAGGGTCCCCGATGCTTATGTGGCCATTATGGAACCGAATTGCGGCCACGGAAATAGGGAGTTCCTACCCGCCTTGCGCGGGCTTCAGGCCTTTGGCGTAGGCGGCCTGCCCCACGTGCTGGAGGCAGTCGGCAATGGTGCTGACCAGCCGCACCCCGACGGTGACGGGCGGGTCCCAGCGCGTGTCGACAACCCGGTCCAGGTCGCCGTCTTCCAGGGTCTGGAGGAATGCCACGGTCTGCCGGTGGACGGCGTCGTAGTACTCGAGGAGGAGGTCCGGGCTGGCCTTGACAGCGTCCACCTGCTCGGAGGAGTGGCCGTAGCCGGTGTCGCGGGCGCGCAGGGGCAGGTCGAAGCGGGCCACGAAGCCCTGCGCCGTCCAGACCTGTTCGACGCCGGCGGCGGAGCCCACCTGCGCGTCCTCCACCCGGCCCAGGTGCCAGATCAGCCACGCGATCGAGTTGCCGGTGCCGGCCGGGCGGCGGACGAGGGCCGCGTCGTCAAGCCCCTCCAGCGTGGCTTCCACTATCTCCCGTATCCGGCCGAAGGCATCCAGGAGGAGTTCGTTCGATTTCATCGGGTCCCTTTCCGGCGCCGGAGCTACTTCCGGATCTCCGCGCGGCGCAGCAGGACGATGTCCTGCAGCACGTCGTCCGGAAGAGGATGGTCCGGGGTGAAGCGGATGGTGCCCTTGGACAGGGAGTATCCCTCCAGCCGGCCGGCGACGGCGTCAATCACCGCGGGCGAGAACGGGAAGACGGAGAGGTGCTTGGCCGCCGCCACGACGCCGATGAGCGGCTTGCCGTCCAGCTTCAGGGCAGGCATCCCGTAGCTCATGCCTTCCTCGGCTTCCGGCACGATGGCCCGGGCAATGCTGATCACGCGCTGAAGGGAGCCGCGCTCGGGCTCGGGAAGATCGGCCAGGGAATCATCAACGGCACCCATGGCGCCCATTCTATTCCTGCCCATTCTGTTGACGCCTGCGAGCGCCTAGAGTTTCGACAGGCTCGATCATCGAAACTGGCAGGGCGAAAGGTGCATTGAAGCCATGGATTACGTCAAGGACACCCGCGTTGACCAGTACATCGACGCACTCCCGGTATGGCAGCAGGACATCTGCCACAAGGTCCGCGACCTGGTCCACGCTGCCGATCCCGAGGTCGAGGAAACCATCAAGCGGACCGTCCAGCCGTACTTCGTCCTGCAAGGCAATGTCATTGCCCTCCTCGCGGCGAAGGACCACGTCAACGTTTTCCTGTACGACGGCGGCATCACCCCGGACCCGCACCACATCATCACCGCGGGGCACGGCAACAAGACCGGCCGCATGATTTCCTACTATGAGGGCGAGGCCATCGACGAGGATGCGCTGGTGGAAATGTTCCGGGCGATTATCGCCAACAACCGCGCCGGCGGCTGGCGGAAGCTCAAGGGCGCGCAGTAGCCGAGTGGCCAGCGCTGTTGGCGGTATAGGCGTCCATCGCGGGGCACTTTGGAGGTGTCGGCGTCGGAAATAACGACGACGGCCGGCGAGTCCGTGTCGAAGTGCCCCGTTTTGGAGTCCATACCTGCGGCCTCAGCGAAAGGCAGTGTGAGGTGCGGGACATTTGTTGCCTCCGGAGGCTAGGCGCGAGCATAATGGTTAGCAGAGCTAATTAGCAGTGCTAAGTATCTGCGGGAGGACACCGAACCCCAATGACCACCACCACAGAAACGGACCACGAGTCCGCGGACAGCATCCAGCCGGATATCCTGGCGATCGACCTTCGCACCGCCGTGATGCGAACATCCCGCCGCCTGCGCATCGAGGCAACCGGGGATGTCATCACGCCGGGCCAGTACACGGTTCTGGCGCACCTGCGCACCGGATCCCGGACGCTCCGCGAACTGGCGGAAAGCGAGCACGTGCAGGCGCCGTCGATGACCCGGATTGTCAACGCACTCACGGAGCAGGGGTTCGTGTCGCGGTCCCCTCATCCGGAGGACGGCCGCCAGATCCAGGTACGGATAACGCCGGCCGGCGAGACCGTGCTGGCTGAGGCCCGCAGCCAGCGCACCGCCTGGCTGGCACACCGCGTCGCCGGGCTCAGCGAAGAGGACCGCCGGGTCCTCAGCCGGGCCGCACACATCATGCAGGAGATGAGCGCCCGATGAGCGCGATGTTCCGGGCACTTGAGAACCGTAATTACCGGATTTGGGCGGGCGGGGCGCTCGTCTCCAACGTCGGCACCTGGATGCAGCGGATCGCGCAGGACTGGCTGGTACTGACAGTCCTCACCGACCACTCCGGCACCGCCGTCGGCATCACCACCGGGCTGCAGTTCCTGCCGAGCCTGCTCCTGGGCCCCTACGGAGGCGTCCTCGCGGACCGGTACCGCAAGCGGGTGATCCTGCTGTGGACCCAGGTGGCCATGGGATTCTGCGGGCTCGCCATCGGACTCCTCGTGGTGACGGGCACTGCCCAGCTGTGGCACGCCTACCTGGCCGCGCTCTGCCTCGGACTGGCCAGCGCCATTGACGCTCCCACCCGCCAGGCCTTCGTGTCCGAACTAGTGGGGCGGGAACACATCACCAATGCCGTGTCCCTAAACTCTGCGTCCTTCAATACCGCCCGGCTCACGGGCCCTGCCATCGCCGGTGTACTGATCGCCTGGGTGGGAACGGGACCGGTCTTCCTGCTCAACGCCGTCAGCTTCGCCGGCGTCATCATCTCGCTGCTCCGGATCCGCACCACTGAATTGACCCTGTCCACCCCCGCAGCCCGCAGCAAGCACCCGGTGATGGATGGCCTGGGCTACGTGCGGCAGCGGCCGGACCTGGTGCTCATCCTCGTGATGGTGAGCGTCATCGGGGCTTTCGGCATGAACTTCGCCATCACCAACGCAATGATGGCCACCGTGGAATTCCACGCAGGCCCGGGGGAATTCGGCCTTCTCGGTTCCATCATGGCCGTCGGGACGCTCACCGGCGCCCTGCTCGCCGCCCGCAGGTCCGGCCCACGGCTTCGTTACCTCCTGGGCGGAGCCATCGGAGTGGGCATCTTCTCGCTGCTGGCCAGCGCGACGCCGTCATTCTGGCTCTATGCCGCCGTGCTGATGCCGCTGGGCCTGGCCTGCATCACCTTCCTGAACAGCTGCAACACCACCATCCAGCTCACTGTGGAGCCGCAATTCCGCGGGCGCGTCCTTGCCCTGTACCTCGCCATCCTGCAGGGCGGGACTGCTGTGGGGGCGCCGCTGCTGGGGTGGATCGGCACGGAATTCGGCGCCCGCTGGTCGGTTGCGGCGGCCGGTGCCATCGTGCTGCTGACCGGACTGTTCGCTGTCATCGCCGTCAACAGGCGGAGCCCGCAGACGTTCCGGCAGCAGGTGCGGACCGCGTTTCCGGGACGCCGCGCCACGGCTTGAGCCCTCAATAAGTGCAAGAGCGTTCCGGGAAAACCGACAGGATGTGAGAGAGCATCCGGGAAATACCGACATTAAGTGAGAGAGCGTCCTGATCGGCGGGGCCTACTTCGCCGCGGCCGCCTTCTTGGCCGGGGCCGCCGTCGAGCCGCGCACCACCAGTTCGGTCCCGAGCTCGATCCGCTGTGGCAGCTCCTCGTCCCCTTCAAGGTGCCGGAGCAGCGCACGCATTGCGGTCTCGGCCATCTGGACCACAGGCTGGCGGATGGTGGTCAGGCCCGGCTCGATCCACTCCGCCGCCGGGATGTCGTCAAAGCCGATGATGGACAGGTCCTCCGGGATCCGCAGCCCGGCCGTCCGTGCCGCCCGGTAGGCGCCCATGGCCTGGTCGTCGTTGCCGGTGAAGATCGCCGTGGGCCGGTCCGGAAGCGCGAGCAGCTTCCGGGTTCCGGCCTCGCCGGCCTCGATGGAGAAGTCGCCCGGGACCATCAGTGCCGGATCCACCGGGATGCCCGCACGCCGCAGCGCGGAGATGTAGCCGTCCTCGCGGGCACTGCTGCACTGCAGGTCCTCGCGGCCGCCGATCATCCCGATCCGCCGGTGCCCCAGCTGCAGCAGGTGCTCGGTGGCCGAGTGCGCGCCGTCCCAGTTGGCCGCCCCCACCGTCATCAGGTCCGGCCCGGGCTGGCCCACCGGATCTATCAGCACCACCGGGATCCCCAGCGACTTGATCCGCTGGATCTGCTTGGCGTCCAGCTGGTACACGGCCATCAGCAGCCCGTCCGATTTCCGCTCCGCCACGTTCGCCAGCCACGGCCGGATCCGCGAGCCGTCCATGCTCAGGCTGCTAACCACCGTGCCGTACCCGGCGTCCTGCGCCACCCGCTCCACGCCCTCGATGATCTCCAGCGCCCACTCCGACCCCAGGGCGGGGAACACCAGGTCGATCAGGCCGGCCTTCTGCCTCCGCTTCGCCGGGCGGCGCGCGTAGTCGCGGCGGGCGATGATCTCCTCCACCCGGGCACGCGTTTCCGCCGCCACATGGGCGTGGCCGTTCAGGACTTTGGAAACGGTGGGGACCGAGACGCCGGCCTCCCGGGCAATCTCACTGATCGTCGCGCGCCCGGTGTCCTGCTTGACCATGGAACCCACCTTTCCCGCCGAAGCACTCCCCCGGCCCTACGAGTTTTCGGAAAGTCCCCACGCCTGGATCCGGCCGCACATGCCGTAAATCCTGCTGGTTTTCCGTTTCCCCATGGTAGTCCGCGCGTCCTGCAGATAGAAACTTTCG
>DATCVX010000647.1:0-5036 GCA_036566705.1 Arthrobacter sp.
TGCGGCCATGGCAGCTGCCATGCCTGCGGCAGGGAGAGTTCGGGCGGGCAGGAGTCGGTTTTTCATGGTGGCGATTCTTTCTGCAGATCAGGTCTGGATCCGGGCCGGCTGGCTCGTGGGAACCACTAGAGCAGAGAAGAATCGGCGGCAGAAGAGGCGCGTTCACAGCGCGAAACCGCACGCAACGGCAGGCCATCCGGGGTAACGGGAGTCCCCGCGGCGTCGTGCACCGACACAGCGCTGCATGCGGTGACGTGCGGCGAAACCTGGGGCAATCCGGCGTAAGGCAACGAGGTAACGCGTCGTCATGACCGTCAACATAGCGACGCGCAGGGCCGCGGCGGCGCTATACGCGATGGGCTTAGCCGGGCGATATCGGCGTCGCTGAGGCATGTGGCGTCACGTGGGATGACTCACCGCCCCGCCGTGCGCCGGTGAGGCTTCGAATATTTCTGCGCAGGATGCGCGGTTGTTACGTGGCCGCCGGGTTGCGTCCCAGCGTGAGAGAGCGTTCCGGAAAACCCTGCAGTAAGTGCAAGAGCGTTCCGGAAAATCCTGCAGCAAGTGAGAGAGCGTCCGGGGGGAGGGTCAGCGGCGCAAAATGGCCTGCGCGATTTCGTCGGCATCGCGGAGCGTCCGCTGCCCGCTGGGGTAGGTGGGGCCGCCCGGCTGGACTGCCTCCGCGGCGATGGCGGTGCCCCATTGGGCTGCCGAGAGCTGGAGGCCCAGGACATAGAGCCCGTCGGTGACTGACCCGTTGGCTGCCACGGGCCGGTAGGGGTGCGGGCTGACGTCCAGGCCGCTGGCCTGCACGGGCGCCCCCTCTGCCGTCATCATGAGCCGCGGCCGCACCAGCCCGTCCGCCAGGAGCTGTGTCAGCAGCGGGGAATCGTTTGCCGAAACCCGGTTGGCAGGAGCGAGCGCCTCCACCATCGTCTTCGCCGCGGCCGGCGGACCCTTTACCCACGGTGAGGCCGCCGTGAACAATCCGGTCCTGCGGTCCAGCCCGAACTTGGGGTCCGGACCCACAAAGCTGACCACGCCCGCGCGGGCCAGTGCGGCCAGTTGTTCGGCACGCAGCGCCGGCGGACCACTGGCAAGACCCTCGACGAAGGACTCAAACCATCCCCGCAGCCCGGCCACCCATGACTCGTCGGTGATGCCGCCGTCGGCCACTGCCGTCTTCAGGACGGCCCGGCCGTGGTGGAGCGCCCCGATGGCCATCTTTAAGGGGTCGTCCTCGCCCAGGGCGGAGCGGCGGGCGTCATCCATCAGGTATTCGACGACGGCGGCGTCCAGTTCGGCGCGGGAGTCGAAGGTCCGGCCCGCCAGGGGTGCGGCGAGGCCACGGAGGTCCAGCCGGTGGCGTGGCGCGACGTGGATGGCGAGGACGCTGGCCATGGCGTCCTCCCAGTTGGCCGCGCTGTGGCTGTGCGGGTGCAGCGCGCGGTCGAGGGAGTCCAGGAACGCGGCCGGCTCCGCAACTGCGCCGGGCTGCGAGCGCACCAGCGTGGAGTAGTAGGCCCAGAGCGTGTCCCGGTGGAGCAGCGGCCAGAGGTCGTGGTCGAAGCCGGGGCGGATCCCGGCAGCGCTGAACCGCTGCAGCGCTGCTCCGGTCAGGTACCGCAGCCGGACGGACCGCGGGTAGTACCCGCTCAGGGCCGCCTTGGTGCGGTAGGGGGTGCCGCGGCGGGATGCGGCAATGATCAGGGGTTCCTGGCCGGAGGGCCGGTAGTCCAGCCGGTGGCCGGCGTCGATGAACTTGCCGCCGCGTCCCTCGGTGAGCTGGCCCATGGCGTCAAAGAAGTTCAGGCCCATGCCCCGGACCAGGACGGGCTCACCGGCCGGGATCGCGTCCCAGTCCACATCCGCGGGAACCGCAGGCGGCAGGTAGCGCAGGCCCATCCGCGCGGCGGACGACTGAAGCTCCCGCTGTTCAGGATTAAGCCGGGAGGGGATGTGGCCCAGGGCCAGCACCACCGAATCAGCGTGGAGGGACCCGCTTCCGGCCAGTCCGACGTCGAACGCTCCGTCCCCGGACGGAACCACCGACTCCGCGGACGTTTCGTGGAACCGGACGGTCACGCCGTCGGGCAGCCGCTTCAGCAGTTCCTCGAGGGTGCAGCGCAGGTAGCGGCCGTAAATGGCGCGGCTGGGAAAATCCCCCGGGCCGAGCGTGGCCAGCTCGGACCGTTCGTCTGCTGTCAGCGACGGCACCGGCGTGCGCAGTTGCCGGGCCCGCCAGCCGTTGAAAGTGGTGCCAGCGACCGGCGGGGCCATTGCAGGGTCCTCGGGAATCAGGGTGGGGTAGAACGACTGGGTGTTCATCAGGTACAGCCGCGACTGGCCGGGCTGCCACACATGGCCGGACCCGGCGGGGTAGGGGTCGATCACGTCAATCTGGAGGGCCGCGGCACCGGGACGGGCTGCGGCATGTGCCAGGAGACGCTCCAGAACGCTGGTACCCCGAGGGCCGGCGCCGATGATGGCGGTCCGGATTAGCTGCGATGTACCCACGGCATCCAGAGTATCGGCTCGCCACTTGCACGCTTGACTTGCTAGCTGCGCACACATGTTGTTTGGATGGGGCGCATGACCACCACTGAAGCTGACTCAGCGCCCGGTTCCACTCCCCCAGCCATTTCCCCCGAACCCACCGACGAAAACATCTGGCTCGAGGAGATCTACGGCGAGGAACAGTTGGCCTGGGTCCGCGAGCAGAACGCCCGCACTGAGGACCTGCTGGAGGACGCCGACTACGCCGCCCTGGAAGGCAGCATCCTCGAGGTGCTGGACTCCACGGACAGGATCGCCATGGTGGGCAAGCGGGGCGACTGGTACTACAACTTCTGGAAGGACCAGGCGAACCCCAAGGGCCTGTGGCGCCGCACCACGTGGGAGAGCTACCGCACTGATGCCCCGGAGTGGGATGTGCTGCTGGACGTGGACGCCCTTGCGGCCGCCGAGGGAGTCGAGTGGGTGTTCCACGGAGCCACGTTCCTCCGGCCCGCGGTCGGCGAGCCGCACCGCCACGCGCTGCTGGCCCTCTCCCCTGACGGCGGCGACGCGAACCGCTACCGCGAGTACGACGTCGAGGCGCGCGGCTTCGTCGCGCCGGCTGACGGCGGGTTCGACCTGCCGACAGCGAAGGGCAACGTCTCGTGGCTGGACCGCGATACGCTGCTGGTCGCCTCCACTGCCGAGGGGCTGCCGCGGACGGCCTCCTCCTATGCCCGCACGGCCGTGACGCTGCGCCGCGGTGAGCCGCTCGCCACCGCGCCCCTCCTGTTCGAAGTGCCCGAGAACCACATGCTGGCCGTGGTGGCGCACGATTCCACCCCCGGCTTTGAGCGCACGTTTGCCGTGGACTACATCGATTTCTTCAACCAGCGCACGTCCGTCCGCCGGGACGGGTCCTGGGTGGAGATCGACGTTCCCACCGACGTGAACATCAGCGCGCACCGCGAGTGGCTGCTGTTCCGTCCCCGCCAGGACTGGACGGTGGAGGGAACGGTTTATCCGGGCGGCGCCTTGCTGGCTGCAAAGTTTGATGACTATCTGGCCGGTTCCCGGGAGCTGTCGGTGCTGTTCACCCCCGACGCCCACACGTCGCTGCAGTCCTGGAGCTGGACCCGGAATTTCCTGCTGCTGAACCTCTTGCGTGACGTCTCGTCGGAGATCCGCGTGCTCGATCCGGCGGCGCCGCCGGTAAGTGACGGGTCCGGTGCCTGGGCTTCCACGCTGCTGGACGCCTGCCCGCCGCTGCACGACGTGAACGCCTACGCCGTGGACGACGAGGACGACAGCCCGTCCGACGGCGGCGCCGGCGACGACTTCTGGCTGGTCGCCACCGGCTTCACCACGCCCAGCACGCTGATGCGCGGGACGCTGGAACGGGGTTCCGCTTCTTCCGACAGTGCCGCCTCCGACGAAGCCGGCACGGCAGGCGTGGTGAGCAGCCACGCGGCGGTCAAGGCGTCGCCGTCGTTCTTCAACGACTCCCGATACGAGGTGCAGCAGCACTTCGCCGTGTCCGCGGACGGCACGCGGGTCCCGTACTTCCAGGTTGCGTCCCGCGACCTGGTGCTCGACGGACAGAACCCCACCCAGCTCTCCGGTTACGGTGGGTTCGAAGTGTCCCGCACCCCCGCATACAGCGGCACCGTGGGCAGGGCCTGGCTGGAGCGCCGGACAGGTGGATCAAACGGCGCAGCGTCCGGCGGTCCCGCGGAAGCTTCGCACTCCCGGGGTGGCGTGTACGTGGTGGCGAACATCCGCGGCGGCGGGGAATACGGCCCCGGCTGGCACCGGGCCGCCCTGCAGGAGAACCGGCACCGCTCCTACGAGGATTTCGCTGCCGTGGCGCGGGACCTGATCTCGCGCGGCGTGACGTCGCGTGAACGCCTCGGCTGCGTGGGCGGCTCCAACGGCGGCCTGCTGGTGGGCAACATGCTCACCAGCTACCCGGAGCTTTTCGGCGCGGTCTCGTGCGGCGTTCCGCTGCTGGACATGCGGCGCTACACCAGGCTCTCCGCCGGACATTCGTGGATCGCCGAGTACGGCGACCCGGACGTGCCCGAACAGTGGGACTACATCAAGACATTTTCGCCCTACCACCTGCTCAAGGACGGGGTGGAGTACCCGGAAACGTTTATCTGGACTGCCACGTCCGATGACAGGGTGGGCCCGGTGCAGGCCCGGAAGATGGCCGCCAGGATGGAGGCCATGGGCATTCCGAATGTCTGGTTCCACGAAGCGCTCGAAGGCGGCCACGCCGGAGCATCAGACAACCGGCAGGCTGCCGCGCTGCAGGCAAGGAGCCAGCATTTCCTGTGGCGTACCCTCGCCGGCGACGCTTCGTAGCCGCGCCGCCGGGGGCCTGAGCGGGGCCGCGGAAAGCCGTTTTGCGCTGCATGCCCCGTTCTGCGTATCCTTGGTGGGCTAGGAATAGCAATTGGAGACGTGCCAGAGCGGCCGAATGGGCTTCACTGCTAATGAAGTGTGGGGCACAACTCCACCGGGGGTTCAAATCCCCC
>DATCVX010000648.1:0-4444 GCA_036566705.1 Arthrobacter sp.
CACCGTCGTCGGATTCACCGGGTCCTCCATCTGGCAGTACGTCGCCATGTTCCCGCCCGTCCCCGAAAAAGTCATCGACGCCGGCTACCAGGACTTCGCCGACCGCTGGAACCCCATCCTGGACGTCTTCGACGAATGCGGCGTCCGCTTCGCCCACGAAGTCCACCCCAGCGAGATCGCCTACGACTACTGGACCACCGTCCGCACCCTCGAAGCGATCGGCCACCGTCCCGCGTTCGGCCTGAACTGGGACCCGTCCCACTTCATGTGGCAGGGCATCGATCCCGTCTCCTTCATCTGGGACTTCAAGGACCGGATCTACCACGTGGACTGCAAGGACACCAAGCTCCGCCCCACCGGCCGGAACACGGTCATGGGCTCCCACCTGCCCTGGGGCGACCCCCGGCGCGGCTGGGACTTCGTCTCCGCCGGACGCGGCGATGTGCCCTGGGAATCCTCCTTCCGCGCCCTCACCGCGATCGGCTACAACGGCCCCATCTCCGTTGAATGGGAGGACGCCGGCATGGACCGCCTCCACGGCGCCCCCGAAGCCCTCGCCGCCCTGAAGAAGTTCGACTTCCCGGCGTCGAACACGTCCTTCGACGCCGCCTTCAAGCAGTAGGGCCTAGAATCCCTGCATGACCTCCACCATCCGGAAAGCAACAGCGGACGACGCCGGCCGGCTCGCCGCGCTGGCGGCCGTCACCTTCCCGCTGGCGTGCCCGCCGTCGTCGTCGCCGGAGGACATCGCCGCGCACCTTGCCAGCACGCTCAGCGAAAGGCATTTTCAGGACTATCTGGCTGACCCGGATATCACCGTCCTGGTCATCGACGCGGACGGCGATCTTCGCGGCTACAGCCTGCTGGTCAACCGGCCGGCCCAGGACGCTGATGTGGCCTCCGCCTTGACGCTGCTGCCCTCCGTGGAACTGAGCAAGTGCTACGTTCACCCGGAACATCACGGGCTGGGCGCCGCGGCTGAGCTGATGCACGCGAGCCTCGAGGCTGCCGCGGCGGCCGGCGGGGCCGGGATCTGGCTGGGCGTGAACAGCCAGAACGCCCGGGCCATCCGTTTCTACGAGAAATCAGGGTTCAGGAAGGTCGGCTCAAAGTCCTTCCGGCTGGGAACAACGGTGGAACACGACTTCGTCCTGGAGCGCCCGGTCTGACCCACCCGCGCTTAATGGTGACGAACCTGACACCCCGCAGCGGGAATGGCCCCGGGACCGGCCGGGTTGTGGCAAGCATGAAGATTGAGATCTGGTCAGACGTTGCGTGCCCGTGGTGCTACATCGGCAAGCGCCGGTTCGAGGCCGCGCTGGCAGAATTCCCGCACCGCGATTCCGTCGAGGTGCAGTGGCGCAGCTACCAGTTGGATCCCAACCTTCCCGAACACTACGACGGCACCGAACTGGACTACCTGAGCACACGCAAGGGACTGGCACCGCAGCAGGTCACCCAGATGTTCGACCACGTTGCCGAGCAGGCCAGGGGCGAGGGCCTGGACTACCGCTTCGACAAGGTAGTGGTGGCCAACAGCTTCACCGCCCACCGCCTGATCCACCTTGCCGCCGCCCACGGACAGCAGGATGCCGCCAAGGAGCGGCTGCTCAGCGACCACTTCGAGCACGGCAAGGACATCGGCAGCCGGGAATACCTCACCGACCTCGGCAAGGACCTCGGCCTCGACGCTGCCGCCGTGGCCGAACTGTTCTCCACTGACAAGTACGCCGCTGACGTCCGCTCCGACTTCGAGGAAGCCCGCGCCCTCGGGATCAGCGGCGTCCCGTTCTTCGTGATCGACCGGAAGTTCGGGCTCTCGGGCGCGCAGCCGTCCGAAACCTTCACCGCCGCCCTGAACCAGGCCTGGCAGGAGACGCACCCGCTGGTCCTTGTCAACGCCGCCGACGGCGAAGCCTGCGGCCCGGACGGCTGCGCCGTCTGATTCGGTGGCAGGTCAGCCCGGCGCGCACGCGTTTTACTGACACATCGCGGTAAAGTGTCTGCATGCCCAGGATTTCGGCGGCCAGCAATGCCGCGCAACGCGCAGAGACCCAGCGCCGTGTCCTCACGGCTTTCGGCGAGCTGCTGTTCACCCATGGCCTGCCCGGCCTGACCATGACCGACGTTGCCCGGCATGCCGGCGTCGGGCGCACGGCGGTCTACAACTATTACGCCGACATCGAAGAGCTCCTCATCTCCTACGCCCTGGACGAGACCGAGCGGTTCCTTGCTGAACTGCGCGAGTCCCTGGGCAGGCTGGACAACCCGGTGGAGCGGCTTGCCCTGTACGTGCGCGCCCAGGTGGAGGACCTCTCCCGCCGCCACCTCCCCCCGGGACCGGCGATGGCTGCGGTGCTGTCGCCGTCGTCCTTTGCCAAACTGGCTGACCACGTGGGTGAGCTCAGCGTCCTGCTGCAGGGAATCCTGCGTGACGGCATGGAGCAGGGATACCTGCCGGCCGCCGATATCGCACAGCAGGCGCAGCTGGTCCACGGCACGCTTTCCTCCAGTGCGGCGCGCGGAAGCGATGAGCCGGCCGAACTTGAGGCGCGGATTGCCCGCACGGTGCGGTTCATCCAGCTCGGTGCCGGGGCACGGTTCGACGACGCCGGCCAGCCGGTGCGCGTCAGCCCGCTCCCGGCGGTGGCCGGCTGAGTTTGCCCTGTCACTCCCGGTCGCTATCAGGGCGGTTTAGCGACCGGACCTGATAGGGCAACGACGGCAGCGTACCGTCAGGGCGTGGCGCCCGCCGTCGGGATGACCGGCCATTTGTCGTCGTCGGCGATCCGACGGCTTTCGCGCGGGCAGCTGAGCCGGCCGGGCGTCTGGTCAACCAGGTCAGGCGCGGCGAGGGCCTCGTAGTCCCCGGCCAGGATCACGTCCACGCTGGCGTCCGTCCTGCCATCCTGGAAGTAGTCCGAGCCCGGCAGGTTGCGCTGGACACTGAACGCCGCGGACTGGCCGGCGGCCCCGGATACCACGGCGGCAACTCCCCTGTAGCCGGCGTCCGTGTTGGCCACGGCACCCACCACAAACTTCCGTGCGAGGAATTCGTCTGCCACGGACCTGGCGAGGCCCGGCCGGCTGGTGGAGTTATAGACGTTGAGGTTGATCTGCTCGTTGGGGGTGTAGTCGAAAGTAGCCGCAGGACAAACGGCAGCCGGTTCGTCGCTGGCGTCCGTCGTCGGAATCCTGAGCTGGCCGTTCACGATGGCCAGCGCGACGATGATCGCGGCCACGATCAGTCCCAGCAGCAGCACAAGCACCACGCCGTGCACCACGCGGCGGCGCAGCCGGACCGGGTTGTCGGGATCGCCCGCAGCTTCAAAGGTGGCCCGCAGTTCGGGGCCGGTAACAACGTGGTGGCCGTGCAGGACGCTGGCGTCCCTGGGTTTCCTAGCCATCTATGACCAACACGCGGGCGTGAATGGCGGTGCGCTGGTGCAGTGCGGTACGGACAGCACGGTGCAGGCCGTCCTCCAGGTACAGAACCCCCTTGTACTGCACCACGTGCGGGAACAGGTCGCCGAAGAACGTGGAGTCCTCGGCCAGGAGGGCTTCCAGGTCCAAGGTCCGTTTGGTGGTCACCAGCTCGTCGAGGCGGACCGGCCGGGGCGGGAGCGACGCCCACTCTTTGGGCGTGTTGAAACCATGGTCGGGGTACGGGCGTCCCTCGCCCACAGCTTTGAATATCACCATGCCACCCTAGGCACCTTGGCCGCCCAGGAGAAGTGCCTGGACCGCGCCATCCCAAGGTTGTAGCCAAACAGTGACCATGTGTCACATGCGGTGAACTTCAGCCGCCGTCGCGGGCCACAGTCCGCCCTGCTGACACAATGGAGCCATGACTGCACCCGAATCCCCTGCCGGCACCGCGCCAGGCGTCCGCCTGCCGTCCGCCCCGCCCCTGGCCCTCCTGCTCGACGTCGACGGCCCGGTGGCGAGCCCCGTCACCCGGGACGTGCAGCCCGGGATCATCGCCGACCTGGTTGCGCTGGCCACCGCAGGAATTCCCGTCATCTTTAACACCGGCCGCTCCGACGCCTTCATACGGGAACAGGTCATGGAACCGATGATCGCCGCCGGAATCCCGGCCGGAACCGTCATCCACGCCATCTGCGAGAAGGGGGCCGTCTGGTTCAGCTACACCGCCGCCGGCCCCGGCCCCATCCATGTGGACCATGAACTGGCCGTCCCGGCCGCCTACGGCGACGACGTCCGCCGGCTGGTCGCCGAGGACTACTCGGCCCACATGTTCTTCGACGAAACCAAGCGGGCCATGGTGTCCGTGGAACAGCATATCGAGGTGGCCAGCACCGACTACCTGGCCGAGCAGAAGCTCTTCGACGCCGACGCCATGGGGCTGATGGCCCGCCACGGCCTGGGCGTGGTCCGGCTGGACCACCACGCGCCGAATTCCGACGACGAGGTGGACTACCGC